>NZ_DCYU01000115.1:0-35922 GCF_002331165.1 Pseudoalteromonas sp. UBA2102 | reverse complement strand
TTTGGGCAATATACGGTTGCTTTAAATGAGCAAACGGGGGCTAATCGCGACTTTGTACTTGAGTTTAAACCGCTGCAAAAAGAAAGCGCACAAGCAGCATTTTTTACCCAGCAGTTTGAAAACGGCGACCGGTACGGGCTTGCTATGCTAATGCCGCCAGCAGATCACTTTACACAAACGCAGCGCCTACCTCGCGAAATGGTGTTTGTTGTAGATACCTCAGGCTCTATGCACGGGCAATCTATGGAGCAAGCTAAAAAGGCCCTGTTTTATGCGCTGTCTTTGCTTGATAGCGACGACAGTTTTAACATTATTGGCTTTGATAACGTGGTTACCCCCATGAGCGATAAACCCCTTATTGCTAGTGACTTTAACTTACGCCGCGCTGAGCGCTTTATTTATAGCCTAGAGGCCGACGGTGGTACCGAAATACAAGGTGCGCTTAATGCGGTACTTGATGGCAGCAGCTTTGAAGGCTTTGTACGCCAAGTGGTGTTTTTAACGGATGGCAGTGTGAGTAACGAAGATGCCTTATTTAAAAATATTCAGCGTAAATTGGGTGATAGCCGCTTATTTACTGTAGGCATTGGCAGTGCACCCAATAGCTTTTTTATGCGCCGCGCAGCTGATATAGGTAAAGGGTCATTTACGTTTATTGGCAGCACAAATGAGGTGCAGCCTAAAATGCAGCAGTTATTTGATAAGCTTGCTCATCCCGCTATCACTAATTTAGCACTTCGCGATGAAAGCACTCACAGTTTAGATTTTTGGCCATCACCTTTGCCTGATTTATATTTTGGCGAGCCAATAATGGTGGCTATAAAACTAAATGATACGAATCAAATTACGCTTAGTGGGCAAACCGCTCAAGGCCCTTTAAATATAAAGCTAAGCGCACAAAATAGCGCCAGCGCAAAAGGGATTGATAAGCTGTGGGCGCGCCAAAAAATTAAATCGTTACTTTTGTATAATGACCGTCAGTCAGTTAAAAGCGAGGTGCAGGGGCTGGCGCTCACACACCAACTACTGAGCCCGTTTACTGCTTTTATAGCTATTGAACACACTCAAATTAACGAGCCTGCAAAGCAAACGGCACTGGCTAAGAACGCAGCGCCACAAGGATTGGCTATGCGTTTACCACAAACCGATGGGCAAAGCCGACTGTACATATTGCTGGGCTGCATTATATTACTTGGCTATGGCGCGGTTAAAATAAACCGAGGGCTTAAATGAATAAGTGGCTAAGTGCGGGCTTATTAATCGCTGGGCTGGGGCTGTTTTCTCATGGTGCTTATATGCAAGCTAAGGCATGGCTTGCCCAAGTATTAATAGAGCAGGCCTGGCAAGAGGCACTTATTACGCCACACGCTCGTGTTAAACCGTGGTTTTACGCCGACAGCTTTGTAACCGCGCAGCTTAACTGGCCTGTGCATAATAAAGTGCTTAGCGTTTTAGCTGGGGCAAGTGGTCGTAATTTAGCATTTGCACCAAGCCATTTTTTACCAGGGGCAAAGCTTGGAGATAAACATGGCGGTGCGTTAATAGCGGGTCACAACGATACCCACTTTGCATTTTTAAAACACACCAAAGTGGGTGAAACGTTTACGCTGCAGCTGCAAAGCGGCGTAATACAGCATTATAAAGTGAAGGGGATTGAGGTTATTCATCAATCCCAGCAGGCGTTTTTACAAACCCCAGGCCTTTATTTATTAACCTGCTACCCTTTTGACTCGCTGGCATCGGGTACTGATTTAAGATGGCTTGTATCGGCTGAGTTGATAGGGTCATCGCCAGCGTCATTAAGCGGTATGTCTACCACCAGCTCTTGATGTCGTTGGCTTATCATCACCCCTGCAAAAACAACAAATATACTCACCCATTGCCAAAAATCGAGTACCTCACCCAAAATAATGGCCGATAAAATAAGCGTAAAAATAGGGATTAAATTTGAATAAGCCGCAGCCGTTAATACCGACACTTTGCCAATTGCATAGTTATACATACCATAGCCACCTAAGGTGACAAACGAGCCTAAATACAAAATGCTCATAAGGGCGGTTAGGTCATGCTGGTTTTCGCTGGGTAAGTCGATAAAAAATAAAAACGGTGCAAAAAACACACTGCCGCTTATGCCTTGTAAAGCAATTAGCGTTAACGGCGAGTAGCGATTGGCTAAGTGCTTAATGCTAATGGTGTAAAACGCCGCGCATACCATGGCCATAAGTTCTAAAAAGTTACCCAATAATGGATTAGGGGCCTGATCGGTATTTGGTGAAAGCAAAGTAAGTAAAATACTGCCGCCAATACACAGGGTAAACCCAATCACAATGGCTTTACTTATATACTCTTTAAGCATAAAAAACGCCATCAACGCCACAATAATAGGCAAACACGAAACAATAACTCCCGCCTGAGAGGCCGAGGTGTATTCCATTGCGTGGCCTTCAAATAAAAAGTACAAGCATGGCTCTGCGAGCGACATACCTAATAAGTACTTCCAATCGCCTTTTAAATACTCAAACCTAATTACATAACGCCATAAACACAGCGATAAAACTAAGGTGGTTAGCATTCGTAAAAATATAACAAGTGCAGGGTCGTAAACGGCAATAGCATACTTAAGTGCAATAAAGGAGCTACCCCATAAAAAGGTGGCAATAATTAGGCATAAACTGGCTGGCATAAATGAAATTTTATCAAATTAAATTAACGCCGATCCTAGCATGAATAATTTTAACTTGTTCAAAAATACCGAGCTGGTATAAGTTTATTTATCTTTCATTTTAATAGTAAATAATAATGCGTAGGGAACAGGTAATTGTTGTTAAGCTTGGTACAAGTGTACTAACCGGCGGCACCGATAAGTTAGATAAAGCCCATATGGTTGAGCTGGTTCGCCAATGTAGCGAACTTAAAAAGCAAGGCCACCAAGTTATATTAGTATCAAGTGGCGCGGTTGCTGCGGGTCGCGAACAACTTATTAAACCCTGTGGCCGCGGCCTAATAGATAAACAAATGTTGGCAGCCGTTGGGCAAGGTCAGCTTATACATATTTGGCAAAGCTTATTTGCCTTGTATGGCATAAACGTAGGGCAAATGCTGCTTACCCGTGCAGACGTAGATGACCGCGAACGCTATTTAAATGCGCGCGACACCTTAAATGCGTTATTAAGCCACGATGTGGTGCCTATTATTAATGAAAACGACGCGGTAGCAACCGCTGAAATAAAAGTAGGCGATAACGATAATTTATCGGCGCTGGTGGCTATTTTAGCTAATGCCAACAAGCTATTACTGCTTACCGATCAAGAAGGTTTATTTACCAGCGATCCGCGCACAAATACCGATGCAAAACTGATTGACGAAGTCACTCATATAAACGATGAGTTACGCCAACTGGCTGGTGGTAGCGGTACAAGTTTAGGCACCGGCGGTATGGCCACAAAACTACAAGCCGCCGACGTAGCAAGGCGCGCAGGGGTAGAGGTAATTATTGCAAAAGGCGCTGGCAACAACGTTATTTTAAGATGCATGAGTGAGCAATTACCCGGTACGCGGTTTTTAAAACTTACTGCGCCAAAAGATGGCCGTAAAAAATGGCTAATGGCTGGGCCTAAAAGTACCGGCCAAATTATGATTGATAAAGGGGCTATTTCGGCGCTACAAAACAAAGGGGCAAGCCTGCTGGCAAAAGGCATAACCAATGCGTTTGGCCGTTTTGAGCGGGGCGACTTAATAGATTTAATAGACGCCAACAACCAAGTTATTGCACGAGGGTTAACACGTTTTAATCAAGTTGAAGTAAATAAAATTAAAGGTGCTCATTCAGAGCAAATAGGTGAGCTACTCGACTTTGATAGTGGCGCTGTGGTGCTACACAGAGACGACTTAGTTTTGCTTTAGTTTTATTTAGCTTTTTTAAATAGCGCGTGTTGCGTATTGGTTATTAGTATTGCGGCCGTATATTCGGTATTTAAGCAAGGCAAAGCCTATGTTGTGTTTAGAATAACTGGTTGTACAAAAACATAAATACAAAGCATAAATACCAAACATAGGCTGTTTTAGGCTCTGCTGTATGTAAGTTATTAAATAATACCGAAGTAGTTATTGAGCTCACTAAGTTACAAAGCTCGCGATGCGAATTAATAACGCTTAGCTAAAACAAACTTTAATCCACATAGCTCAATGCGACCTAATTCAAAAGTATTGGTTAATTAATTAGCAAAGTTGATGATTTTGTCTAAACTGATTGAAGTTAAAACAGTTTAGGCAAACTAATGAAGGCAAACAATTGCGGGCACGAATGGATAATCAGTCTAACTCAGCAAGAAGAAGAAAGTGATTTAGATGCATCATTAGTGCAGATTATTGGCGACCTACTCGAAGTTGAAAATTTTGCTATTTATATTAATAAACACTTTAGTGCGCAATTACCGCCTACGCTAATAAACACCCACACCCGCCTTGAAGTATTAGAGTCTAACGAAGCCTTAGCGCTGCTTAATAAAGTAACCCAAAACAAAATAAGAGTAAGCCGTGCCTTAGGTGTAGTAACTACGTATGTGCCAGTGTATTACTTTGGTAAAGTAATTGGCATATTACTAATAGAAACCACAAAAGAGTTAGCGCAAACCACCACAATGCTCGCCGTGCATATTTTAAATATTTATGCCAACCAGCTAGGGCTATTACATAAATCGCGATTAGACCCTTTAACCGAGCTTTTAAATAGACAAACCTTTGATAAAAAAGTGATCGAAATTGTCTCAGGCAAAGGCTTTTTATTACCCCGTGATGATACCAACGAAAAGCGACGATGGTATTTAGCCATTGCAGATATCGATCACTTTAAACGCGTAAACGACAGCTACGGCCATGTAATAGGCGATGAAGTTATTTTACTTGTGGCGCGGCTGTTAAAAAATAACTTTAGGCTAGAAGACTACGTATTTAGGTATGGAGGCGAAGAGTTTGCGGTGTTATTTCAAACCAAAACCGAGGCACAAGCACATATAGCACTTAACCGTTTACGCTCAAATATTGCTGAGTATCCTTTTCCGCAAGTTGGGCAGCTTACAATAAGTATTGGCTTTTTAGAGCTGGCAAGTATTGATACTGTATCTAGTATCGTAAACCAAGCCGATATGGCGCTGTATCATTCTAAAAATAGCGGCCGTAATAAAGTGACCGCTTATAGCGAGCTTGAGGTAAATGAAGAAGTGACCACCGATAATAGTATTGAGCTTTTTTGATTGTAAATTTGTGCTAAAATCTGGCTCCTTAAATTGTTGTAGGCAGGCACAAAACATGAAATTCGTTCGTTGGTTTTTAGGTTGTATAATTTTATTCTTTAATTTTGTATTTACTCCTCGCAGTAAAAAGCGTGCAAGCGATGTGCAAGCGCAGCTTGATCAGCAAACCTCACAATTTAAACTTTATCAATTTAAAGCATGCCCGTTTTGCGTAAAAGTACGCCGTGCAATTAAGCGCGAAGGCTTAAAAATAGAAACGCGTGATGCAAAAAATAATCAACAATTTCGTCAAGAGCTGTTAGAGCAAGGCGGCAAAATTAAAGTGCCATGCCTTCGTATAGAAAAAAATGGCCAAGTAGAGTGGCTATACGAATCTAACGATATTATTGCTTACTTAAACAAAGTAGCGGCTTAAACGACCCCCTTAATTTTTATCTCACTTATTAAAAGAGACATTATCATGACAATCCGTACTCGTGTTGCCCCATCTCCAACAGGTGACCCGCATCTTGGCACCGCTTATATTGCTTTATTTAACTACTGTTTTGCTAAACAACAAGGCGGCGAGTTTGTGCTTCGTATTGAAGATACAGACCAAGTTCGTAGCACGCCAGAGTCAGAACAAGCGATTATGGATAGCTTACGTTGGTTAGGTCTTGAGTGGGATCATGGCCCTGACGTAGGTGGCGAATTTGGCCCTTACCGTCAATCAGAGCGTAGCGATTTATACAAAAAATACGCACACCAATTAGTTGAGCAAGGTAAAGCATTTTACTGTTTTGCAACCAGCGAAGAGCTTGACCAAATGCGTGAAGAGCAAATGGCAGAAGGTCTGCGCCCTAAATACGACGGCCGTGGCTTAAACCTCACCGAAGATGAAATTAAAGCAAACCTAGCCGCAGGCAAGCCTTACGTTATACGTATGAAAATACCAAGCGAAGGCACTTTTAAATTTAACGACTACCTACGCGACGAAATTGAGATCCCGTGGGAAAACGTAGACATGCAAGTGCTATTAAAAGCCGATGGATTCCCTACGTACTTTTTAGCAAACGTAGTGGATGACCACCACATGCAAATAAGCCATATTTTCCGTGGCGAAGAGTGGATTAACTCAGCACCTAAACTATTAAAACTTTACGAAGATTTAGGTTGGGAAGCACCTGTGCTAGGGCATTTACCACTACTGCGTAATCCAGATAAATCAAAGCTTTCTAAGCGTAAAAACCCAACTTCTATTAATTACTATAAAGAAATGGGTTACCTACCAGAGGCCGTGCTTAACTACTTAGGCCGTATGGGTTGGTCAATGCCAGATGAGCGTGAAAAATTCACTCTTAACGAGATGATTGAACACTTCGATATGAAGCGTGTATCACTTGGCGGCCCAGTATTTGATGTTGATAAGCTAAGCTGGTTAAACGGCATGTGGATCCGCGAAAACCTAACAGACGAAGAGCTTGTGCAGCGCTTTGTTGATTGGAAGTTTAATGGCGAAATGCTAGCTAAAGTATTACCAGAAGCTAAAACGCGCATTAATACGCTTTCGGACATGGTTGATTTAGCAGGACATTTTGTAGGCGGCATTCCAACTTACGACCCAGCACTGTTAACGGCGGGCAAAGCTGACGAAAACGTAATACGCCAAGCGCTACAGTTTTTTGTATGGCAGCTTGAAGGTTTACGTAGTTTTGATAAGCCAGCTATTTTTGCCATTGCAAAAGAAGTTGCTACATTCCACGAGCTTAAAATTAAAGACTTTTTAGAGCCAATATTTGTAGCAATCACGGGTAAAACGTCTTCAACGTCAGTACTTGATGCAATGGAAATTTTAGGCTCAGACTTATCACGTGCGCGTTTACGTGTAGCGCTTGCTCATTTAGGCATTTCTAAAAAGCAGGCTAAAAATATTGAGCGTGCGTACCGCACATACCCAAGTGCATAATCTTTAGTCATACTTTATAAAAAGCCGAGCTTATTAATTAAGCTCGGCTTTTTTGTTTCAGGCTGTTTGGCTATATGTCATCGCGTTTTGATATTGTTTAGCGCAAGCCGTGGCGCTTTAGCAAATGCTACAATGCTGTATGTAAATTAAAAGGAGGCAGTATGATTGCACCTGTAAAAAACAAAGCTTTATTTAGCAGTAATGCCTTTTCAATAAACCTAGTTACTTACCCTACACATCACAGTGTGATGAACCATATAGATCCAGTACAGCAAGGGCGCTACTACAAACTTAATTTTGTACTAGTAAAACCTAAAGCTGGTGGGGTTTTTAAATGCTCAAAATGCATTATTAATTGGTTTAACCGCGTGTATTTATTTAGACCCGACAAGTACGAGCATAGCGTATCTAAAATTGAGTCGGGAAAGCGCGTACTACTTAGCTTTGCGCTTAATATATAATTTATTAATAGTCGTAGGCCTGTCCGCTGCATAAAACAGACAGGTCACAATACGATACAGCGATTTCGCTACAAGAATTTATAGTAAAGGCGTTACCGCCTCTGCGCATTGCATCTGCTTTAAGTAAATCTATAGCATTTGATTTTAAGCGATTGTAGCTTATATTATTGTCGCCTCTACCGTCGCCATTGCAGCTTTCGCCTTCAATTCGGCCTAAAAGTGTGGCGCCACTTTCGTGTGCTTCTTGGTCGCTATAAAACTGTTGTAAATCTCGTTTTTTAACGTACGTACCAATTTCCTCAGATAAAACATCGTTATCTATATCGGTATGAAAAGTCACGCTAGAACATCCAGCCAAAGTAGTGAGTACGCTTATTACTGCAAAAACACGTAACATAATAATTAGTCCCTTATTTAGTTTGGTACCTAAATTACTAACTAAAACAGGTGTGTGCAACATTTACTCTTAAGTTAATTGTATGAATTTGTAAGTGATTCGACCTCTCTTTAAATTTTTTCTGGTAGTATGGGCAGGTTATAAGCAGTTTAAGCAGTGAACAATCTATGTTAAGTCCTTACTTTCAGCAGCATGCTGATTATGTTTCTATCTCTCGTGAGCAAGGGTGTCGTTTCGCAAAGTGCGTTGCCGATGATTACAACCCACTTCATGACAAAGATGCCAAAAAGTTTTGCGCGCCAGGAGACTTACTTTTTTCTTTAGTGTTAGACCGCTACGGTATAAGTGAGCGAATGGAATTTACCTTTGCCGGTATGGTTGATGAAAACACCAAACTTAATTTCCCAGAAGGGGATGATGAGTTTGATGTAACCAACGGCGACAAAGTAATTTTAAAGGTAAAACGCGAAGGTAAAACCAGCAAATGCCCAACACTTACTAATAGCTTAATAAAAAATTATGTTGAGTTTTCTGGTGCTGCATTTCCGCACGTAATTATTCCGCTAATGGGTAAGCAAGATGTAATGATTAACCCAGCGCGCCCTATGGTTATTTACGAGTCGATGATCATTAACCTTGATAACATTAATATTCAAGCACCAACCCTTGAGTTTGCTGAGCCAAGTTTTGAGTACACGGGTAAGCGCGGCAAAATTACCTTGCGCTTTAATTTACTAGAAAACGGCGAAAAAGTGGGTTTTGGTGAAAAGCACATGGTGGTGTCGGGTATTCGTGAATACTGCCAAGCAACGGTCGATGACTTAATCGCATTTTATAATGAGCGAAAAGCCACCTTAAAACCGGTTTAAAACGTTATTAAATTATAATACCAATCCGCAATAATACTTAATCATTTTTAGGGGCTAAAAGTGTTGCTATCTGCGTTAAAAAATTCTCATTTAGAACAACTAAATAGCGAATTTTTTGCCTAGCTATCAACACGTTTATCTGTCCTCAAAATAGATCACTTAATTAAGCGGATTGGTATAAAAAAGGCGCTAAATACATTGTTATTTAGCGCCTTTTTTATTGGTGTAGGAAATACAACTAAGCTCAATACTTTTCTGAGCTGGTTAATTTACGCAGTACCGTAATATGCGTACAATAGCGCTCTTTGTTATTTTAAAGCTAAGCCTATGTCTGCCACATCGTTCTCATCTCTTAAACTCGATTCGTTATTACTAACCGCAATTGAGCAAAATAATTACACCACGCCTACCGCAATTCAGGTTAAAACTATTCCGCACATATTAGCGGGCAGCGATGTAATGGGCAGCGCGCAAACAGGCACCGGTAAAACAGCCGCCTTTGTATTACCACTACTACATAAGCTTTTAAATACACCAAAAAAAGATGAGCCAGGCATAGCTCGAGTGGTTATTTTAACGCCCACGCGTGAGCTTGCTCAGCAAGTGTTTGCAAGCTTTGAAAAATACGCTCAAGGCACAAATATTCAAGGCGCTTTAGCGTATGGCGGTGCAAGTATTGGCCCGCAAATTAAAGCGCTTAAAACGGCGCAAGTGATAGTCGCAACGCCTGGGCGTTTACTTGATCATATTGTTAAAGGCAGTGTGGTGCTTTCAAGTGTTGATTCGTTAGTATTTGATGAAGCCGACCGCATGCTGGATATGGGCTTTATTGATGAAATAAAACGTATTTTGCGCCACATTCCAGGCGATCGCCAAACCTTATTGTTCTCAGCCACATTCGATGACAGCGTGTTTGAGCTGAGTAAAAAGCTACTTAAAAACCCCGAGCTAATTGAAGTTGATAAACGTAACTCAGCCGCGGTTGAAGTAGAGCAAGTTATTTACGCAGTTGATGAAGAGCGAAAGCGCGAGCTTGTATCACACATGATTGGCATGAAAAATTGGCGCCAAGTACTTATATTTACACGTACCAAACAAATGGCCGATAAACTTGCCAAAGAAATGTGTAAAGACGGCTTAAAAACTGAGTCTATCCATGGCGATAAATCACAAGGTGCACGCGACCGTGCATTACAAAACTTTAAAGAAGGCACAACGCGGGTTTTAGTTGCGACCGATGTAGCTGCCCGCGGTTTAGATATTCCAGCGCTTAAATACGTAATAAACTTTGAGCTACCTTACATAGCAGAAGATTACGTACACCGAATTGGCCGTACGGGGCGCGCTGGCGAGCAAGGCCTTGCCATGTCGCTGGTAAGTATTGACGAGCAGTGGTTACTGGAAGAAATTGAAGTACTACTGGATACCCGTTTAGCACCACAATGGCTAGAAGGTTACGAGCCTGATTTAAACAAGCCCCCTAAAGATAACCGTAAAAACACCAACAAAGCGCGTAAAGATCGCGATAAAAAGCGCATTACCGGGCAAAGAGCACCAAGTAAACGCCGCAGAAAGTAGCCTTAAACATATTTATTTGGCTATACTAAGGCCATTAAATAGCTGAGGTATAGTTATGTTTGAAACAGATCAATGGGCGTTTTCTGGTGTCGATGGCCAAATATCATTACATAAATGGCAAAAAACCATTGATCTTATTACGGGGCTTTTTTCGGCTCCCTCTGGTTATATAGTTCAGGCTACTAGTAAAGGTTATCGTGTAGTTATTAGAGCTAATGAAGGTGGCTCACACTTTGAAACCAACCCTATACTCCCTCCCGAAACTCCCTTATTTTGTAAATATGTAGCCGAAAACAACAACACTTTGTATGTTAGCGATACCCGCAGCGATACGCAGTGGAATACCATGCCCGAGGTTATTGAAGATGGCGTTGAATCCTACCTGGGCTTGCCAATTCACTGGCCTGAAGGTGAAGTATTTGGCACCTTGTGTTTAAAAGATTCAAAAAAAACCAGTTATACCGATGAATATTTTGAGCTAATAGAGCAGCTTCGTGATTTAATTGAAGACGATTTAGCCCTTATTTATAGCTTTGAGCAAATGCGCGAAATAGCCATGCTCGACCCGCTTACCAATATTTATAATCGCCGTGCACTTAGCTTACTTGCCCAACACAAACTTAATTTAGCGCTGCGTTTAGGTTTTGATGTGTGTTGCTTGTTTATTGATGTAAACGACTTTAAAAAACTAAACGACACTTATGGCCATGAAATAGGCGATCAAGCGTTAATCCTCTTAGCAAATACCTTAAAAACACATTTAAGAGAGGCTGATATAGTAGGGCGTTTAGGCGGCGATGAATTTGTAGCTGTGATGCAAATTAGTGATAGAAGTAAGCTTAGCCATATTATTGATAAAATAAAAATTGAGTATAAAAACGCACTATTAGAAAACAACGTGTGCGCGCTGACACTCAGCATAGGCGAAAGTTTTACTAATAAACAAAAGCAACCTTTTGATACGTTATTAAATTTGGCCGATCACCAAATGTATAAAAATAAACAAGCGTACAAATTGGCTAAAAAGCATAATAATAAAAGTAATACACTTAAACATAGCAACAAAAAAGCAAGCCATTAGGCTTGCTATAAACGGGGATAATTAGGCTTTAAGCGATTTGTTTTTCGGCTAGGTTTAATTCCATAATGGCTTTTAATAAACGGTATAAGTTTATTGATGCGTCAATTTCTTCTTTACGGTTTGTTAAGCTTTCAATATTTAAGCCCAGTGGCACATCTAGGTGCGCACAACTTTTGAGTATTAGGTCGAGATTTTCTCGGCAAATACGTACAGATTCACTTAAGGTATTGTCTGCATCAAGCATGCGCCATTTAGTGGCCTCTGGCACTGAGATACCCAACCATTGCATAAACTCTAAGGTTTTATCGCCACCGCATGGCGTAAACGTTAAAATAATCCGTTTTGGTGTAATACCTTGTGCTTTACAGGTACGCGCATAACTTGTTATTAGCTCTATAGTTGCTTGCGCGTCGTAAACCGCTTGCGATATAAAAAACTGACAACCTTGTGCTGTTTTTTCTATAAGGCGTTCGTGCTCATTTCGCTTACTTGAATGTCGCTCAGCAATGGTGACGCCCCCTAAAAAGAAGTCATCACTTTGCTCTGCAAGCGTTTTATAGGCATCGGGCAAGCTTAGTTTTATATCACCTACCGATGAGGGGCTACCCACTAAAACGACATTTTTTAAATCGTAGTCGTTTTTAGTTTCATCCAACCAGCCTTTAAATTCCTCTACACCACGTTGTGCCACACTTTTGTAAGTAATGACATCTGGAGCAGATAAATTACGTAGTAAGTGGCTGTATTCACGTGGGTCTACAGTTTGTTTAAACGGAAATGGGCGTGCTTTATCTGTACGGCTACTTTCATCTTGAATGTCGTAAATTATCACGCCGTCGTATTCAATTTCGTGTAAGCGAGCAAGTAGTTTTTCTGCAATGATTTTTAGTTGCGCTTTATCAGTACCAATTTTAGGTGGAGTAGTACCAATAAGATAAACACCTTGATTGGTGTCTTCTATTTTTTCTTGTAGTGATAAAGCCATAATCCTCATTCCAGCTTAGTCCAATGTATGTAATTCAATATAACAGCCATTTAGACGTCTAGATAGATTTATTTAATGAAAGTTTTTCAATCAACTTGAGTTTTTTTCATACTTAAATGTTTTTAAAATAGGGAATTGACACAGTTGTTTACATTATAAATAGCCGATGGGCTCTTATATTTAGTGGCTTTGGGGCATAATTTAAGCGAGTTAGCATTAAACCTAATAACAAATTTGCTCAATTTAAAAAGGGACAACAATGAAATTTAAATTACTAGCAACAAGCTTAGCGGTATCGCTGGCACTAACAGGCTGCGCAACACAGCAAAGCGAAAACACCCAAACGGCACAACAACAGCAAACAACAAAAGCTGACGAACGTGTATTTTCGCAAGAGTACTTAATCGAAGAGCTTGATAACGGCTTACGTGTAATGGTTGTTAAAACCGATTACCCCGATGTCGTCTCGCTGCAAATTCCGGTATCGGTTGGCTCACGTAATGAAGTAAAAGCAGGTAAAACCGGTTTTGCTCACTTTTTTGAGCACATGATGTTTAAAGGCTCTAAAAAATTTCCGCAAGAGGAATACACTGCCATATTTAAAAATGCAGGGGTCGATAACCGTGCTTACACCACTAACGATTACACAAACTACCATTTAAACTTTTCAAAGCAGCACCTTGATAAAGTACTTGAAATTGAAGCCGATATTTTTCAAAACTTAACCTACACCGAAGAGCAATTTAGAACCGAAGCGCTAACGGTTAAAGGGGAATATTTAAAAAATAACGCCAGCCCAATTCGTAAGTTATTGAGCGCAGTACGCGAAGAAGCGTTTGATACGCACACTTATAAACATACCACCATGGGCTTTTTTGAAGATATAGAAGCCATGCCAGATCAAATGGCTTACGGTAAAGAATTTTTTGATAAGTTTTATAAGCCTGAATATGTATCGCTAGTGATTGTGGGCGATGTTGACCCACAAGCTACAATGGCTATGGTTAAAAAACATTGGGGTGGCTGGAAAAAAGGCGATTACGTTGCTGATATAAAAGCCGAGCCTGCACAACAAGTGCCTAAATATGTACATGAGAAAAACGAAGGTTTGCCTGGTCATTGGTTGCTTGTATCTTACAAGGGGGCTGCATGGGAGCCTGCTAAAAAGGACAGAGCCGCACTTGATTTAATCTCACAGCTTTATTTTTCTAATAACTCCGATTTATACCAAGAGCTAGTCGTTGATAAACAAATAGCGAGTCAAATGTTTACCTACAATCCAGAGACAAAAGATCCTGGCTTACTGCATGTGTTTGTAAAAGTAGAAAACGAAGATGATTTAGCAAAAGCACGCGATGCTATTAACCGCACTTATGCAAAAGCACGTACCGAACTTGTTGATGAGCAAAAACTAAGTGATTTAAAGTCTAACCTTAAATACAGCTTTATTAACGGCTTAGACTCATCGCAAGCGATTGCATCAACCCTTGCAAGTTACATGCATTTTGAGCGCGACCCAGAGGTTATTAACCAGCTTTATAAATCGGCCGACAACATCACAGCCCAAGACATTAAAGCTGTGGCTAATAAATATTTTGTAGATGACGCGCGTACTACCGTAACTATGTCGGCACTTGATAAAGCGCCAGGCTTTGAACAAGAAACAAGCTTAAACGCATTAGTCGCTAAGCGTGATAAAGCGCCAGAGGCACCCGTATTTAAAGTGCTTGATAAAACGAATAGCTCACCGCTGATTGATGTAAACTTTCTATTCAATACAGGGGCTGCTGCAGACCCGCAAGGTAAAAAAGGGGTTGCTGCGCTCACAGCCGCTATGCTTGCTCAAGGTGGCTCGCAAAGTACGAGTTACAAAGACATACAAAAAGCGCTTTATCCGCTTGCTGGCAGCTTTGGTTATCAAATAGATAAAGAAATGCTGTCATTCCAAGGGCGTATTCATAAAGATAACGCTGCCACATGGTATGCGCTTGTAAGCGATCAATTACTTAACCCAGGTTTTAGAGACGATGACTTTAAACGCCTTAAAAAAGAAATGATCGACGGTATTAAGTCGGGATTAAAAGCCTCTAACGATGAAGAGCTAGGTAAAGAAGTGCTTTACAGCGCACTTTACAAAGGCCACCCATACGAAAGCTACAATTACGGTGATATTTCGGATTTAGAAGCACTAACGCTTGATGATGTAAAAGCATTTTACAATACAGAGCTTACCCAATCTAAACTAACACTGGGTTTAATTGGCGCTGTGCCAAAAGCGCTTAAAACCGAAATTATGAGCGACTTAGCAACCTTACCTAAAGGCGAGCAAAGCCGTTTAAGTATTCCTGATGCGCCAGAGCTCAAAGGTCACCATGCCACGATTGTAGAAAAGTCGGCGCAATCTACCGCGGTATCGTTTGGTTTCCCAATTGATACTATTCGCAGTAGTGAAGATTGGACAGCCCTTTGGCTGGTGCGTTCGTACTTTGGTGAGCACCGTAGTTCTAACTCATACCTGTATGAGCGAATTCGTCAAACACGTGGTATGAACTACGGCGATTACGCCTACATTGAGTACTTCCCACGTGGCATGTTTCAAACTAAGCCTGATGCCAACTTAGGGCGCTCTGAGCAAATATTCCAAATTTGGTTACGCCCGCTGCGCTCTAATAACGATGCACACTTTGCAACACGTACCGCTTTGTTTGAGCTGGATAAGCTTATTAAAAATGGCTTAACCGAAAAAGACTTTGAAGCAACACGTAACTTTTTAATTAACTACGTACCGCAGCTTGTCGCAAGTCAAAACCGCCAATTAGGTTATGCACTTGATAGTGAGTTTTATAACACAGAGTCGTTTGTAAAATACGTGACAAGTAAACTTGAAAAGCTAACGCTTGCTGATGTTAATCGCGTGATTAAAGATAATCTGCAAACAGATAACGTACAGTACGTGTTTATTACCGGTGACGGCGAAGACATGAAAAAACGTTTAGTGTCAGAGCAAACATCGCCAATGGTTTACAACACAGAAAAACCAGCAGCGCTTGTTGCTGAGGATAAAGTCATTGCCGATTATAAATTAGCTATTCCAGCTAACAACATTGAAGTAATAGCTGTTGAAAAAGTGTTTCAGTAATTAATCTCTTTTTCTAACATATAAAAAATGCCCCAGTGCTTATAGCCTGGGGCATTTTTATTTAATTAGTGCTATTAAAGCGTAATATTAGTTAGTCGCTAAAAGCACTGAGCCTGCGCCTAGAGCAAAGCTTATTAAGGAACTAATAACCACTCCCGCTAAAAAGCTTTTAGTTGGCGTACTTTTAACGTCATTATTTATAGGCTCATCAAGTTTAATTAGCTCGCCTTGGCGTACTTCAAGTACCGCGCAAAGCGCCATAGTGGTTTCTTTAGAAGCGGCGCCTTCTTTTTCGACCCGTTGAATGGTCCGCAAACTTACATCGCAGGCATCTGCGAGCTGTTGCTGCGTCCAATCTAACTTACTTCTAAGCGATTTAACTGTTGTAGGATTTAATTGCACGTTAAAGCTTCCCTACAAATAGTTCAACAATTGTTGCCGTTGTATAGCCAAACACCGCGCCACCTAATGTACAGCCAGCAAGAAAAAATGCTGCTTTTTTAGGATCGTCTGAAAGACTACTTTGAACTTGTTTGGCTATCACACTGCTATTTTTATAAAGAGTGCACTCCAGACGCCCCGTAAGTATATTAAGCATGTCAAATTTTACTTGGTACTGTGAGCCCTCAAAAGCAAAAGAGTGCGTGCTTGCACAGTAGATATTTCGTTTTTTACTGAATAGGTCATCGTTTACAAAGACTTCTTCTTTACCAGTAAAGTAGCTTCCAAAACAGGCTATTTGATTGTCGCCATCTTGAAAGTAAAATTTATAACCAAGCTTTTTTGTATTTAATATATCGTTTTTCATCATCGTTATCCTTGTTGAGTTGATGATGCTAATTTAGCGTTTGTTTTTATTTTTTACGCCGTCAGTAGTATGCCAGTAGCTAGTTTGGCATATGACAGTAACCCTGTCATGCTACTTTAGTATCTGATTTTTAATGTAAAAGTAAAATTTTTTATATTTTTTATAGACTACTTAGCTGTCATACGGAGTATTACTTCACATTGATAAATTATGCAACTAACGTGAAGTAAAGTAACAATGTTGTGTTAAAAAATTGTTATTGATTATACTGATTAACAACAAAGCTAAAATGGAAAGCTCGTGATTGACGATAAAGCGTTTTTTAAGTTGGTACTAGATACCACGCCCGACCAAGTAGTGGTTATTAATTCTAACGGCGACATAGTCTATATAAACCGAAGCTGGCAAAACTTTGGTGAGCAAAACGACTGTGCCTGCTGTGATATGTGGGAGCAGCAAAATTACTTAGCAGAGTGTGAAAAAGCTGCTAAAAAAGGAGATAGCTTTGGTTTAAAGGCATTTAACGGCATTAAATCAGTTATTTCGGGGGCTAATGACGACTTCTATTTAGAATATCCATGCCATAGTGAAGATGAAAAACGTTGGTTTATGATGCGAGTAGTGTCGTTTAGCCATACAGATAAAGCGTATTACGCTATTAGTCATCAAAATATTACCGAGCGTAAACTGGCTGAAGAACAAGTACAAAAACTTGCCGCTATTGATGGCTTAACTGATATTGCTAACCGAGGCTTTTTTGATACCTTTTTAGAGCAAGAGTGGAATCGTTGTCAGCGTTTAGGTATGCCGCTTTCGTTGGCTATTATTGATATAGATGATTTTAAATTACTCAATGATACTTACGGCCACCAACAAGGCGATACATGCTTAAAAAGGGTGGCAAAAGTACTCAATGAATTTACTAAACGCCCAGGTGATTTATGTGCCCGTTTTGGTGGTGAAGAGTTTGTATTAGTGTATGGAAATACAAATTCAGATCAGGCCTTGTTAGTATTGAACGATATTTTAGAAAAATTAAAACAGTTAAACATTGAAAATAAACATTCATTACCAAGCAGAACCCTTACAGTGAGTGTAGGCCTCACTACTATTACACCTAATAGTGACTTTACCTGTGCGTATTTAATCAAAGAAGCAGACTATTTACTTTATAAAGCAAAAGATAAAGGAAAAGATGCTTTGTGTGTGAGTGATTTAGCACTCATATAATTTTTTTACTCTTAGTTATACCTAATAACCAGAACAAATAACTAAGGCGTTAACACCTTAGGCTTTAAATCCGTTAAACTTAGGAAAAGGCTCTTTTTATATCAATTTAAGGCAGTGTAGTATTATGCGTCATGAAATTTGGCAACAGCTTCGTAGTGAAGCGAATGAAGTTGTAACTCGCGAACCACTTTTAGCAAGTCATGTGTATTCATGCATTTTAAATCATGAGTGTTTAGGTTCGGCGTTAAGCTTTATTGTTGCTAATAAGTTGGCAGATGCTGTTGTATCGGCTTTTACAATACGTGAGTTGTTTGACCAAGCGTTTGTAAAGTGCGACCGTATGCTTACCTATGTGGCCGAAGATATTAAAGCCGTTAAAGACAGAGACCCGGCAGCCGAAACCTACCTTACGGTTATTTTAAACCTAAAAGGGTTTCATGCTATTCAAGCGCATCGTTTAGCTAACTGCTTGTGGCAGCAAAACCGTAAAGAGCTTGCTCGTTTTATTCAAAGCCGAACCTCAGAAGTGTTTGGGGTTGATATTCACCCTGCGTGTCAGGTGGGTAAAGGGATAATGTTTGACCACGCCACCGGTATTGTTATTGGTGAAACGGCGGTAATTGAAGATAACGTATCAATACTGCAATCGGTCACGCTTGGTGGTACGGGTAACGAGCAGGGCGACCGTCATCCTAAAATTAGAGCCGGTGTGCTTATTGGTGCAGGCGCTAAAGTGCTGGGTAATATTGAAGTAGGCGAGGGCGCACGTATTGGCGCAGGTTCAGTCGTTTTAACTGCGGTACCGCCACATACCACCGCTGTAGGCGTACCGGCTAAAATTATTGGCAGACCGGATTGTCCGTGTCCGGCGCAAAGTATGAACCAAAACTTTTTAACCACTCCAGAGCCTGAAAACGAATCACACACCAGCGCCATGCTGTAATAGCAGCCTGTATAAATAAAAATAATTTTAAAAGGAATTAAAATGAACAAAAATAGCTTATTAACACTAGGGATAGGATTTATTGCGGGTGTAGGTTTAACGTGGAGCTACTTTAATTTATCTTCAAGTGACGCAAACCCCGCAAAGTTACAACATGCTGATACAAAGCAGCAGGCACCTTTTGTTCAGCCAGTTAAAAGCAGTGAAGCAACAGCAAAGCGTGTTATACCAGCAGCCCCTGAGCAAAGCGCTCGTATAGAGCAAAAAGATAATCCCCCTAAACCAGAACCACAACCGCTAGATGAGCTTCCTTTAGAAGAGCAAGTATCGCAGCTTAAACAGCAATTAGCAGCGCAAAAAGCCTTGATGAAAAACGCGGCGCAGCAGCTGCGTGACCCCTCTGATGCACAAGCCGTTTTGCAAGCGCAATTTGATGAGCAAATACGTAATGAAGAGTGGGCTTATCAAACAGAAGTAGCTTTACAAGATTTTTTACTTACCTCTGATCTAAGCTCTATCCCAGAGATTGTTAGTGCAGCGTGTAAAACCACCGTATGTAAATTTGAACTTGCTGCACCTACTGATAACGACTCGTTTGATCATACCCAATGGCGAGAGCTAAACGATAAGTTAATGAAGCAAGAGTTTTGGTTGCAATTTAAAAGAACAACCTCAACGTCAAGCGACACCGAACTAACCTTACTAATGGCCACAGAGCTTTAACTGAAAGAGCTTTACAACACCGTTGATTTTATAGCGCCATCGGCCAGCTCTGTAATTAGCACGTCACCCGTTTTAATGTGATCTACCGATTTAACCACTTTGCCTTGTTGGGTTTTGGTTATGCTGTAACCGCGCGCTAAAACATTAAGTGGACTTACCGAGTCGAGCCTACTCGCTTGCAGCGCTAAACTATTTTGCGCGTGTTGCAACTTGTGCTGCATTGCTTGCTCAAGCCGAGTTTGTATCTGCATAAGCTGATGGCTGGCCTGCGATAACTTTTTATCGGGCGATTGACGCATTAAACGCGGGGTTAAATTATTAAGCGTGCGCTCTTGTTGGTAAAGGCGATTGCGCATGCCTTGTTGTAAGGCAATAGTTAACTCGTCTAATCGCTGCGCTTTTTGATTAAGTTGATTGCGCGGATGACACAAGTTTAGCCGATGCTGTAACTGTGTTGCTAGTGCACGCTTATCGGCCATATCGTGTTTAAAGGCATTATTTAACCGGTTAATGAGCTCAATAACCTTGCCATGTAGCTCTTGCGTGTTGGGGCTGACAAGCTCAGCGGCTGCTGAGGGCGTTGCTGCGCGTACATCGGCAACGTAGTCGCTTATGGTTGTGTCTATTTCGTGGCCTACCGCACTGACTATGGGTAATTCACTTTGATAAATAGCACGCGCAAGCTGCTCATGGTTAAAGCACCATAAATCTTCTAACGAGCCACCGCCTCGCCCTAGAATAAGTACGTCGACCTCATTGCGTGCATTGGCTAACTGTATTTGGTTAATTAAGTGCACATGGGCTTCTTTGCCTTGCACCATGGCTGGGTAAATAATGACTTCTAATTGCGGCGCGCGGCGTTTAAGTACGGTTAATATATCTTTTATAGCAGCGCCCGTTGCTGAGGTTATTACACCTACACGGTTTATATTTTGCGGCAGTGGTTTTTTATAGGCTGAACTAAACAAGCCCTCAGCAGCTAGGCGCATTTTTAATGCATCAAACTCTTGCTTAAGCTGGCCTTCACCGGCAGGTTCCATATGCTCAACAATAAGCTGATAATCACCGCGTGGTTCGTAAAGTGAAACTCGGGCTCTTACTGTTACTTGTGCGCCGTTTTCGGGGCGGTAACTTTGAGAGCGGTTATTGCCGCGCCACATAGCCGCTTTAATTTGTGCTTTTTCATCTTTTAACGAAAAGTACCAATGCCCAGAAGCAGGGGTAATAAAGTTAGAAATTTCGCCTGTTAAAATTAGCGATGCAAAGCCCTGCTCAAGAACTGTACGAATCTCTCTGTTAAGGCGCGATACGGTGTAAACCGTTTGCGAAGGCTTCGAAAACATAAAAAACAACCTAAAACTATTATGAGGCAAGTTATAAGGCAAGTTTATCATAAATATTTGCGAAATATTATTTACGAATGCCCACAACGCTGTTAAAATTTGGCCGCAATTCCTTATCTTAGATCCACATGTGAGAAGTTGCCAAAATGCTTAGAATCGCTAAAGAAGCTCTTACCTTTGATGACGTACTTTTAGTACCTGGTCATTCTACTGTTTTGCCACACACGGCAAATATTTCAACTCGCTTAACGCGTGGTATCAAACTTAACTTGCCGCTTATTTCAGCATCTATGGATACTGTTACAGAAGCTCGTTTAGCTATTGCCCTCGCGCAGGAAGGTGGTCTTGGTTTTATCCATAAAAACATGACCATTGAAGAACAAGCGAGAAACGTACGTAAAGTTAAAACCTACGAAGCAGGTATTGTGTCATTCCCTGTTACTGTGTCTGCCGATTTAACCATTGCAGATGCAACGCTTCTTTCGCAAGAAAAAGGGTTCTCGGGATTCCCGGTTACTGATAGCGAAAATAACCTACTAGGTATTGTTACTGGTCGTGACATGCGTTTTGAAACGAAGCTTGAACAGCCTGTTTCTAGCGTTATGACTAAAAAAGACAAACTGGTAACGGTTCAAGAAGGCGCATCGCGCGAAGAAATTTTAGGTTTAATGCACGAACACCGCATTGAAAAAATCTTAGTGGTTGATGATGCGTTTAAACTAAAAGGCATGATCACCGTAAAAGATTACCAAAAAGCGCAAGACAAACCACATGCATGTAAAGACGAGCTAGGTCGTTTACGTGTAGGTGCTGCTGTTGGTGTTGGCGCAGGTACTGATGAGCGAATTGCTGCATTAGTAGAGGCGGGTGTTGATGTTTTACTTATCGATACTTCACACGGCCACTCACAAGGTGTTATTGACCGTGTTTCTCAAACTCGTGAAACTTACCCAGATTTACAAATTATTGCCGGTAACGTGGCTACAGCCGAAGGCGCAATTGCCCTTGCTGATGCAGGTGTGGATGCGGTTAAAGTAGGTATTGGCCCAGGTTCAATTTGTACTACGCGTATTGTTACAGGTTGTGGTGTGCCACAAATTACGGCTATTTCTGATGCGGTAGATGGCTTACAAGGGCGTGACATTCCAGTTATTGCTGATGGCGGTATTCGTTTTTCTGGCGATATTGTTAAAGCATTGGTTGCGGGTGCATCGTGTGTAATGGTGGGCTCAATGCTTGCTGGTACTGAAGAAGCGCCAGGCGAAGTTGAACTTTACCAAGGCCGTTACTACAAATCTTACCGTGGTATGGGCTCATTAGGTGCGATGGATCAAAAAGAAGGTTCGTCGGATCGTTACTTCCAAAAATCTAACCAAGCTGACAAATTAGTACCTGAAGGTATTGAAGGTCGCGTCGCTTATAAAGGCCCAATTGCAACGATTATTCATCAGCAAGTGGGTGGCCTTCGTAGCGCAATGGGATTAACGGGTTGTGCCACCATTGAAGAGCTAAATACTAAACCGCAGTTTGTACGTGTTACATCTGCAGGTATGGGTGAGTCGCACGTTCACGATGTGCAAATTACCAAAGAAGCGCCTAACTACCGCTTAGGTTAAACAACACGTTTAAATTACGGGGCTGGAATTACCAGCCCTCTTTTATAGCCACTAAGCAAATTAGTGGAATCTAGCATCTACTTTACGAGATCCTTCATGAGCAAAGATATTCACGATTCACGAATTCTAATTTTAGATTTTGGTTCGCAATACACTCAATTAATCGCGCGTCGTATCCGCGAAATTGGCGTTTACTGTGAGCTGTGGGCATGGGATGTGACCGAAGAGCAAATTCGCGAATTTAATCCACAAGGTATTATTTTATCTGGTGGCCCTGAGTCAACCACACTAGAGAACAGCCCGCGTGCACCTGAATACGTGTTTAACGCTGGCGTGCCAGTGCTGGGTATTTGTTACGGCATGCAAACCATGGCAGCTCAACTTGGCGGCAGTGTACACAGCTCAGATAAAAAAGAGTTTGGTTATGCACAAGTAGAAAAAGTGGGTAACTGTGCATTATTCGATGCAATTGAAGATCATATTACCGATGGCGGCAACGGCGTTTTAGACGTGTGGATGAGCCACGGCGACAAAGTAATGGAAGTGCCGGCAAGCTTTAGCACTACAGCTAAAACACCAACGTGTCCGCATGCTGCTATGTCTAACGAAGAAAAACGTTTTTACGGTGTACAATTTCACCCAGAAGTAACGCACACTCATCAAGGGCAACGTTTATTAGAGCGTTTTGCAATTGATATTTGTGGATGTGAAAAGCTATGGACACCTGCCAAAATTATTGATGATGCTATTGAGCGCATTAAAGAAACCGTTGGCGATGACGAAGTTATTTTAGGCTTATCAGGAGGTGTTGATTCATCTGTTGTAGCAATGCTGATCCACCGTGCAATTGGCGAAAACCTAACATGTGTATTTGTTGATAATGGCTTACTTCGCTTAAACGAAGGTCAGCAAGTTATGGACATGTTTGGCAATAAATTTGGCTTAAACATTGTTAAAGTAGACGCTGAGGAGCAATTTTTAGCTGACCTTGCAGGCAAATCAGATCCAGAAGAAAAACGTAAAGCCATTGGCCATACGTTTATTAATGTATTTGATGAGCAAGCTAAAAAGCTTAAAAATGCGAAGTGGTTAGGTCAAGGGACTATTTACCCAGACGTAATAGAATCAGCCGCTTCAGCGACAGGTAAAGCACACGTAATTAAATCTCACCACAACGTGGGCGGCTTACCTGATGACATGAAAATGGGCTTAGTTGAGCCATTACGTGAATTATTTAAAGACGAAGTACGTAAAATTGGTTTAGAGCTTGGTTTACCGTACGACATGCTTTACCGCCACCCATTCCCAGGGCCAGGTTTAGGTGTTCGTGTACTTGGCGAAATTAAAAAAGAGTACTGTGATTTACTACGTCGTGCTGATGCTATCTTTATTGAAGAGCTACACAAAGCTGAGCTTTATCATAAAGTAAGCCAAGCGTTTACTGTATTCTTACCTGTTAAGTCGGTAGGGGTTATGGGCGATGCACGTAAATATGATTGGGTTGTATCACTACGTTGTGTTGAAACTATCGACTTTATGACGGCGCGTTGGTCACATTTACCGTATGAGTTTTTAGGTGTGGTTTCTAACCGTATCATCAACGAAATTGACGGTATCTCACGTGTTGTTTACGATATTTCTGGTAAACCACCGGCCACTATTGAGTGGGAATAACACCCGTCTTTACTAATGGTTAATGCCTTTTAGATAGCAAACATAGTTTTGTTATCTAAATAATAAAAAGTCCGCTTACACGGACTTTTTTTATGCCTAAAAACCGTTAGCTCTTGCCCACTAAACTCATTAAGTGAAGTGAGCTAAGCGGGTTTATTTTGCAGGAACGGGCGTAGGTTGCTCGGTTTCTGTAAGTAGCCCTTTAACTAGGCTAATACAGCCTAAAATTAAAATAATAGTAAAGGGCAGGGCGGCAATAATAGTAATGTATTGCAATGCTTGGATTGAATCGGTGCCACCAATCCACAGCATTAACATAGCAATAATACTGGCAATAACGGCCCATACTAGCTTTTGCTTTATAGGTACTTCTAGTTTTCCGCCTGATGTAAGGCTATCTATCACAATAGAGCCGGAGTCGAGGGTGGTGACAAAAAAGATAATTATTAACGCCACAGCTAAAAGCGAAAGCAGCGTACCAAATGCATAAGCATCTAGCATATAAAACAAGCTAAGCGTTACATCTGTAATGCCTTGATTTGCGCCAAGTACCCCAACTTTATTTATAATTTGATCAATCGCAACACCACCAAAAACCGACATCCAAGCAGTAGTCACAAGGGTAGGAATGAGTAATACATACACTAAAAACTCGCGTATGGTGCGCCCTTTTGAAATACGCGCTACAAACATACCAAAGCAAGGTGCGTATGCAACCCACCACGCCCAATAAAATACAGTCCAGCCATGTAACCACTGTGTATCTTCTCGGCCGGTGCTTGAGCTTAGAGGTATGATATTTTTAACATAACCTATTACGGCCGTGTAGGCAGAATCAAGTACCGTGGTAAAGTTTAAAATAAATACCAGCGCTAAAAACACAAATGCTATGCCCATATTTATATTACTTAGGAGTTTAACGCCACCATCCATACCGCGCACAATAGAGAGGATAGCCAAGCTCATAATTAATAAAATAATGCCTTGTTGTAATAATAAAGAGCTTTTAAAGCCGAGCACGTGGCTAATACCACTGGCAGCTTGTGCCCCGCCTAAGCCTAACGACGTAGCTAGACCAAAAAGGGTTACTAATACCGCCATTACATCGATAACATCACCTAACTTGCCCCATACTCTATCTCCTAAAAGCGGATAAAATATTGAGCGCATAGAAAGCGGTAAGCCTTTGTTATAAACAAAATAGGCTAGGCATAAAGCGGTCATACCGTAAATTGCCCACGCGTGCAGACCCCAATGGAAAACAGTAGCCCCTAAAGCCATTTCTCGGCCTTGCTCGGTAAAGGCTTCTGCATTAAGAGGCGTGCCAAACCAGTCGGTGTAAAAGGCGGTGGGCTCTGCCACGCCCCAAAAAATTAGACCAATACCCATGCCTGCAGCAAACAGCATAGATACCCACGATAAGGTTGAATAGTCTGTAGTTGCTTTATCGCCGCCAAGGCGAATTTTACCCAGCGGTGAAGCGGCAATACCCACTGCAAACAGCAGTAATATATTGGCGCCCCACATAAATACGTAGTCAAAATTAGTTAGTGCGGCATTTTTTATTGAGTTAATCGCCTCTTTAGCTTCGTTAGGCGAGAGTGCAAGTAGAGTAATTATAAAAAGTAGAGATAGGCCAATAGAAACAGAAAATACATTAGTATGAATATCCATGCCCCATTTGCTAACGTTATCTTGTCCTACTTGGTAATCGGTTGAATCGATACTGTATTTTTTTGATTTAAACTTCATATAACACGGCGTGAACTACCAGCAGCTGCTAATAGTAAAGCTCCTCCATATTTGCATTGTGAATGACCCGCGTAAGTAAGATACATGATGAAATATGCAATTAGGTGGTAATACCAATCGACTTAAATACTTAGTCTTTCTAGCGAGCTAAATAAAGCGCTAACAGCGTTATAAATTTCTCAGGTAGAGCAACTACATGTAAAAATTAATGCCTTGTAACCGCTCTATTTATCTGTCGCTATAAGCGACTAATAACTTAACACGATTGGTATAACGCGGATCCCCTAGACGCTAAATTGTATCATAAATGCTGCCAATGTTATTGACTTGTTTATGTATACAGCAACTCAACCAAGCTAAACCGCTATAAAAATAACTAGCAGCAAGTGTAAATACACCATGCTACTTAAAGTATTTAACACTTAAGAAGGAATTTACAACATAGCGTTTGGGCTAAGCGTAGGTAAAAACAGTACCGCAGTTATTAAGCTTGCACGGTTTTAAAGCATACACTGCAGTTTTAATTACGCTAAGCTGAGCAGCATTTATTTTTTAAAGGTAAGTAGCTGTTAAAGTTAAAGTGGCTTTACAGCGCTATTTAGTTTGCTAATTCAGCGTTTTGTATAATTAAAAAGCAGTTAAACTAAAAAGTTAATTTTTTACTTTACCTTTTCTAAAAGGTCTCTATAATTCGTCGACATTGCAGGGGCGTAGTTCCAATTGGTAGAACAGCGGTCTCCAAAACCGACGGTTGGGAGTTCGAATCTCTCCGCCCCTGCCATTTCTTCTTTACATCGTTTTTATTACTTCATATATTGTTCTAGTGTTTAATCTACTGAGTTGTTATGCATCCACGTTACGCAGCTATTTTTGGTATAGAAAACCTTGAACTAAATCAGCATTATCGTCCTAAAAATACTGAGACTACTTTAGCCGTTTCACAAAGCACTCCAGCTGAGCCTTTAGCGCTGAGCAAACAGTTATTAAGTGATATACGTTTAAGTGCACCTTCTTTAACAATTAATCATGTTTTAAAAGGGCCAGACATACAGTTAGCCGACGATAAGCTTACACTACCAACCTCACAGCTCAGTGCTTCTGATAAGCGCGCTTTATGGGCTTTAATGAGCACACACCTTGATAAACTTTAAACCTGTAAACGAAAGCGCAATAGCACAATTAATGGCTATTGAAACTGCCTGCCACTCTCATCCTTGGTCTCTTAAAACAATGAGCTCTTGCATGGGCGGTCGTTACTTTAATTTAGCGGCGTTTGATGAAAACACCCTGGTAGGTTTTTATATAGGTGAAAAGGCCGGGCCTGACTTTACCCTTATGGATATTTGTGTAACGCCCAGTGAGCAAGGTAAAGGTATTGCAAGGCAGTTACTTAGCCAGTTTATTGAATATGGCGAGCAGCAAAATGCTGAAAACCTTTTTTTAGAAGTACGCGAATCAAACGCGCGTGCAATAACGCTTTACGAACATGCTGGCTTTACGCAAATGTCGGTACGTAAAAACTATTACCCAAGCAATGAGCCCTCTAAAAATGGCTATGAAGACGCCATACTAATGGGTATGGCGCTTAACTTAGGGTTTAGTTAAAGGGTTAAATTAAGCGCTAAATAAACCTTTAAAGTAAAACACGTATTTTTAGGCTGTTTCTTTACTTTTAGCTATGGTTTGCTCAATAGCATTAATTAAATTTACAATTAATGTGGGGCGCTGCGCTTGGTCATTACTAAGCAGGTTTTCTTCTAGTAGCGCTGCACTGTGGTAAATATCGTCAAAATTAAAGCAACCAGCACTGCCTTTTAAGCTATGAGCTACACTTCGAAGTGCTTCTGCATCGTTACTGGCTTTTAAGCTGTTTACCTTTTGCAGGTAACTTGGCAGGTTAGCCACATAGTTATCGTTAATTTGTTGAAACTTTTCACTTTTTAGTAAACTATCCCACTTGTTCTGATTATCTTTTTCAAGGTTTAAGTAACTAACTAGCACGTTTTCAAGCGCGTCTTTATCAATGGGTTTTGCCAGCGCTTTATCGCAACCTGCCTCAATGTATGTGTCTATATCATGGTTCATTACATTGGCAGTAAGCGCGATAATGGGCCCATCGTAGGCTGCATGACGTAGCATTTTAGTAGCCTCAAGGCCGCCCATTACAGGCATTTGCATATCCATAATAATTAGCTGGTAGTCGTTTACTAACGCCATTTCTACTGCTTGTGCACCATTGTTAGCCATATCTGGCTCTAGGCCCCAGGTTTGTAATAGCAGTTTTATAAGTAGCTGGTTATCGGGGTTATCTTCGGCAACTAATATGTTGGCATCAAAACTAGAAGTGGCAAACGACAAGAAAGGGTCTTTTTCTGGAATAAGCTGTGCTTGCTCAGTTAAAAGCTCTAGTGACTGTTTAGGCTCGTTAATATGGCAATCAACGGTAATAGCAAAGCGACTGCCTATGCCAATTTCGCTTTTTAAAGTAACATCGCCACCCAATAACTGCGCTAAGTTTTTAGAAATACATAAACCTAATCCTGTGCCTCCAAAGCGGCGCGTGGTGGTGGCATCAGCTTGTTCAAAAGGTTTAAATATACGCTCTATTTGGTGCTCAGACATACCAATACCGGTGTCTTTAACAACAAATTCAAGCTGCCGCTTACTTTGCAAATAGTGCACACAAATTGACACTTTGCCTTGTTCGGTAAATTTTACGGCATTGCTGGCTATGTTTATCAAAATTTGTTTTAAACGCGTCATATCACTATAAATAGTGCGCGGTAATGGCAGCTCGTAATGAATGCTAAACGCCAGTTGTTTTTCGTGTGCTAGCGGTTCAATAATTGATTCTATATCGTGAACCAGCTGCACTACATTAAGGGGTGCTTGCTCTACAGCGAGCTTTTCTGCTTCTATTTTAGATAAATCGAGTATGTTGTTTATTAGCTCTAATAAGTGTTTAGAGTTGCGTAAAATGGTATTTAAATGCTGTTTGTCGTTAACCACTTTATCGTTAATTAATAACTGCTCGGTAAAGCCCATAATGGCTGTAAGTGGGGTGCGAATCTCGTGACTCATATTTGCTAAAAAACGGCTTTTAAGCTGGTTTGCTTGCTCTGCTTGAGCTATGGCAAGTTCAAGCTGGCTGTTCATCGCTTCGAGCGCTTTAGTACGGCTTTCTACTTTGTCTTCTAGATGGTGTTTATATTCTTCTAGCTGTTCTTGGTAGTGTCTTATTTGGTTGATCATGTGATTAAAATCGTTAAACAACACCCCAACTTCATCATTTGTATGAGCAGGTAAATTTACCGATAAATCACCATCACCTACACGGTGGCTGGCGGCCCCTAAAAGCTCAATTGGGTTTAGCAGTAAATTGCGCACAACCACAAAAATAAGGATAGGCAGGGTGATCACCGAAATTATCACAATTAAGCCTGTGATTAAGCTAATTGCCTTACCCGATTGATAAAGCACGCCTTTTGGAATGGTTGATACAAAGTAATAACCGCCGCTCATTTGTACAGCAAATATCATTCTTTCTATTTTATCTATGCTCGAAAGCTCAATCGTCGAAAGGGTGCCTACATCGGCTAAATCGTGAACCTGCTCAAGCTCGTGCTCGGTAATATATTGCCCGCGTAAGCTGTAGTCTGAGCTAAATAAAATTTGCCCGTCGTTGGTTAGCAGTAAATTAAGGGTGTTGTTATAAGGTGCCTCTAAAATACTGGTGTTTAATATAGAGGGTTCAACTTGTAATACTATAAAGCCAAGTTGTTGTGGGCGTTTTAAATAGTAATCAACACTTTGTACGCGCTGTACAAAAAATAAGTTGGTGGTGCCATCGTTGTTTTGCACCATAAATTGTTGTTGGCGCAAATTACTTTGCAGTACTTGCTTAAAAAATGGGTATGACTGCGGTGCGGTAGTTAAATTATTAGAATAATACGCGTCACTTTTACCACTGGCCGAGACTAAGTTAATACTAATTATATCTGGGTAGGCTTCGCTGTAACTGGCAAAAACATCCATTAGTGCCCCTAAGCGGCGGGTATAGCTGCCATCAGCATGAATGTCGTTTGATAAAAAATCGTTTAAAACAGGCGAGGTAGACAGTAGTTTTGCTGTTGAATGAAACGAGTCTATGTAGTTGAAAACCTTTTGCTGTTGCTGCTCAACAAAGCGACTCATTATAAGATCAGCCTGCTTTTGTGTTGAGTTGGTTACGTTAGTTAATGTAAAACCACCTAAAAACAACAAGGGTAATATAACAAGCGGGGTTATATACCATAATAATCGAATACTTAACTTACTGGTTTTCATGACCAAACTACTTATCCTCCGTGCAATCTAGCAATGATATGCGTTACGACTTTATTACACAAGAAGCGTAAGCTGATTTGGGTTAATTTAGCGTAAAAAAAGTGTGTATATAATTGGTTTAAATACGGCTAGTGAGCACCGAAAGCGAGATTATCTTTTAAGGCGCTATATTTAGCTTTGTTTAAATAAGTTAGCGGCTGCGCTGCTTGGTTTTTTAATTATATAGCTAACAGTGCAGTATCAATGCCTGTCATAAATTGAGCGCAAGGGGCAAACCTGTAGCGCTATTTTATATTTATTAGTGTTTAGCATAATGTATTAAAATATGCGTTGTTAGGGCATTGGCATTAAGGGTAATTTAGCCACGTTTAAAATTGATACGTGGCTTTAAAATGCTATTTATTTAAAGTATTACACATTTAAAAATTAGTTCTTTTGAGTGTGAGCAGTACCGTAAGAGCGCACTAAAAAGTTTATTGCTACTTCTACCCAGCGGTCTATATCTTTTTTAAGCACAGGCTGATCGGGGTGAGTTAAGTACATTAAATGTAGCTCACTGCGCATTAAGGCAACAAATAGGTTAGTGGCTTCTTCAATGTTTAATTCTTCAAAATCAAGCTCTTTAGATTCCACTGCCGCTTTTAAATAATTAGAGACCTTGTCTTTTACCACCCGCGGGCCAGAGTTATAAAACATATGACCTAGGGCGGGGAAGCGGGGGGCTTCAGCAACAACAATTCGGTATAGAGCCATGGCCGTCTCTGATAGAGCGATTTGTAAATAAGCATGCCCAAGGCGGCGTAAGTTTTCTGTTAAGTTGCCTGGCTTAAACGTTATATTATCGATTGATGCTGTAAATATTTCGCATTCACTTTTAATGACCGCTAAAAATAAAATTTCTTTATTTGCAAAGTGAGCGTAAACCGTCGATTTTGATACGCCTGCCTCACGTTGGATCATGTCGGTGGTTGCACCGTTAAAACCATGAATTAAAAATATTTTACGTGCAGCATGTAATACCGTTCGTGCTTTTGCGCCAAGCTCTAATTCACTTGGAGGCAGAGTGTTTTGGGCATTAGTAAGCGTTTTTGTCATTACATTTCACCTTGACATAATGTTAAATTACGCCTAGTATATCAAACCGAGCGGTACAGTTCAATTTGAGCTTTAAGTTAAGGGTGTTTTTAGCAGCTGTTAACTATTGGTATTACCCTGTTTAAATGTATTTAAGGTGTGACTAGGCAGCAATTAGCGTGCTTAGCTTTTTTTTGCTTATCACTCGAACCGAGCGGTACAGTACATAAATAATTGTGTTATTAATTTAGGATTTAAAAATGGCTAATCAGTGTCTTAATAAAAGACTTTTTAATTATTCGCGGCATTCAGCTATTGCGCTTACATTAGCTGCGGCTTTGTCGGGTTGTGTAGTGGGTCCTAACTTTGAAGAGCCTAATACAAATATAAACAACGATGCTATAAAGCCAACTCCCGAATTTACTCAGCTACAACGCGGTAATGCTGAATTGGCGTGGAATTGGTGGACAATTTTAAACGATCCTATTTTAACGGAGCTAGAGCGCAAAGCACAGTTAGGTAATCTTGACTTACAGCTAGCATCAAGCCGAATTGCCCAAAGCCGCGCGGCATTGGGTATTGCATCGGCAGACCGCTTACCCAGTGTATCTGCTGGGTTTGATTACAAGCGCGAAGGGCTGAGCGAAAATGGTAAGTTTGTTGCACTCGGTGCGCCCTCAGACCCTGATAACTTTTGGCAGCTTGGTTTTGATGCCAGCTGGGAACTTGATTTATGGGGCCGTAATAAACGTGTTGAAGAAGGGGCCGTTGCTATGCTGCAGGCCTCTTTGTATGCGCGTGAAGCCGTGCGTGTTAGCTTAGCTGGCGAGGTGGCTAAAACGTATTTGTTACTGCGCAGTGCGCAAACGCAGCTCAACATAACACACGAAAACAAAACCATTGCAGAGCGTGTGTTAAAGCTTGCACAAAGCCGCGAAAAAAATGGTGTAAGTACACGTTTTGAAACAATTAGTGCAAAAGCAGAGCTGGCAACAATTAATGCTGCGCTACCAGAGCAAACGCAGCGCCGTAATGTGTTAATGAACGCGCTTGCGTTGCTAGTAGGTGAAAAACCACGTGCCTTAAATACTTTGTTAGCCGAGCGTATTGCTGCGCCCGTTATGCCAAGCGAAATCCCTTCGGCTATTCCATCAGAGTTTGTGAAACGCCGCCCAGATATTTTACAAGCGCAAGCAAACTTACACAGTGCTGTTGCCGCTATTGGCGCGGCTGAAGCAAATTTTTACCCGCGCATTACTTTAACGGGCTCATTAGGAGTTGAAGGGTATGCGCAGAGTGATTTATCAACCTGGGATTCACGTGTTTTTTCAGTGGGACCAAATGTTTATTTGCCTATTTTTCAGGGTGGGCGCTTAAAATCACAGCTTAAGCTTACTAAAGAGCGCGAGAAAAACGCGGCATTAACGTATCGCCAAACTGTACTAAAAGCGTGGCACGAAGTTGATAACGCAGTAGATGGCTGGGCTGCGCAGCAAAATCACCATCACAAAGTTGAAATTGCTCACGACTTTAATAAGCAGGCTTTACAAACCGTTGAAAGAGCCTACCAGCAAGGGGCAGCCGACTACCTTAGCGTTTTAACGGCGCAGCGTAATTTATTAGCAAGCCAAACTAAGTTAAATAACAGTGCAACCAATGCCTCGATTGCGGTTGTAAATTTGTATAAATCTCTCGGGGGTGGCTGGAACCCAGACGCGCTACCTGAAAGTGCGCTTGCGCCAATGTCAGCCAAGGCGGAGGGCGAGTAATGAATGCAGTCACGATTAATGTGCCTGTACAAAATGCAGCACCTGTTGCTAAGCCCGCAGGGCCATCAAAACAAGCACTGGCTGGGTTATTAGGCATTTTTATTGCCGCTATGATGGCGGGTTTAAATAACCGAGTAGGGGCACTTGGATTAGCAGATGTGAGGGGCGTAATGGGGGCAAGTTTAGATGATGCCTCTTGGCTTTCAAGCGCCTATACCGTTGGGGAGCTAATCGCTATGCCTTTTGCTTCTTGGTTTGCCATTACGTTATCGGTTAGACGCTTTCATATTTCTATGGTGACTATATGTGGCGTTATTGCGGCAATTTTGCCTTTTATTCATGATTTAAACTTATTAATTGCACTGCGTTTTGTGCAAGGAGTAAGTAGTGGCGCGCTCATTCCTATATTGATGATGGCTGCACTTAAATTTTTACCCCCTAACATACGTTTACACGGTTTAGCGCTTTACGCCATGACCGCTACATTCGCTCCAAATTTAGCTATTTGGCTAAGCGGGCAGTGGGCTGATGTGTTATCGGACTGGCGCTGGATTTACTGGCAAGTTATTCCGCTTTGTATTATTGCGGGCTCACTAACTGCGTGGGGGCTCCCAAAAGAGGGCGTTAAATATGCGCGCTTTAAAGAAGGAAACTGGTTAGGCCTAGTATGCGGCGTATCGTCTTTGACGTTAATTGCCATCGCGCTTGATCAAGGTGTGCGTTTAGATTGGTTTAATTCATCGCTTATTAGTGTGTGTTTTTTTGGTGGGCTAATTTTATTTGGCTGCTACGTATTAACCGAGTGGCATCACAAAGCGCCATTTATGAGACCGCAATTATTAGGCCGTCGCAATTTAGGTATTGGTTCTGTACTGCTTACCATGTTGTTAGTGGTGTTGATGTCGGGCTCAATGTTGCCCTCAACCCATTTAGCCAGTTTGCATAGCTATAGAGCACTACAGCTAGCGCCAGTAGGGTTATTAATTGCGCTACCACAACTTGTACTTGGCTCGGTAGTGGCACTGCTTTTATACAAAAAATGGGTAGACGCCCGCATTGTGATGTCAATTGGATTATTTTTAATTGCGCTGGCCTGTTTTAGCGGCGCACAAATTACGCCTTTATGGCATCGGGATCAATTTATCACAGCGCAGCTGTTGCAAGCATTTGGCCAGCCCATGGCAGTGGTCTCTATTTTATTTTTAATGACCAGTGTACTAGACCCAAGCGAAGGGCCGTTTTTTTCGGGAACCATAAACACATTACGTGTGTTTGGCTCGCTTATTGGCGGGGCTGTTGTGGGGCAGCTATTAACGGTGCGCAGTCATTTTCATAACGAAATGCTATTAGACCGCGCGTCTATGGTCGGTAACTCATTGGCAAACACCATACCTAATGAGCAATTAGGTGGCGTTATTGCCCAGCAATCGTTAGTGATGTCGGTAGGTGATGCCTACTTGGTGCTTGGTGTGTTAGCACTTGTATTAATTCCGCTGGCGCTATGTATGAACTTTGTACCAGCCCCGAATCTTAATAAATCTTAAATTTTAATTGTTGAGTAATATATTATGGCCTTACCAAAAGTAGTTAAATTAACCGTTGTAGCAACTATACTTGCCGTTGTTGCAGGCAGTATTATTTACCTTAATAAACCGGAGTCGCAAAGTGCAACTCAAACAACTGACGATGCCTACGTGCAAGCCGACTTTACCTTTGTGGCGCCTCAGGTATCTGGCACGGTAGATCAAGTACTCATTAAAGATAACCAGCGAGTACAAAAAGGCGATTTAATTGCCACCATAGATAATCGCGATTTTGTAGTGGCCCTAGATTGTGCTAAAGCCCAAGCTAATAGTGCTAAAGCAAGTGTAGCTAGCTTGCAAGCTAAGTTAACTTATCAAGATTCGCTGGTACAACAAGCGCAAGCTGCGGTAGAGGCCGACACTGCATCACTTAAATTAGCGCAGTTAAATTTAAAGCGTTATACCAACTTAGCAACCGATGGCTCAGGCACTGTGCAAGCACGAGAAGAAGCACAAGCAAAGCTGGCTATTCAAAAAGCAAACTTGCATAAAAACCAAGCAGGCCTTGCAGCAGCAAAGCAGCAGATTGAAATTTTACGTGCCGATATCGAAAAAGCCAAAGCCGTACTTGTACAAGCTAAAGCTCGTGTAGTAGATGCCGAGCTTAAGTTATCGTACACCCAAATTACAGCGCCTATTGATGGCATGGTTGGCCAAAAATCGGTGCGTGTAGGGGCGTATGTAAACCCAGGCAGCCCGCTATTGGTTGTTGTACCGCTTGATAAAGTGTTTGTTAGTGCAAACTACCGTGAAACTCAGCTAGCTAATGTAAAAGTAGGCCAAGAAGTTGAAATAAAAGTAGATGCACTACCAGGGCAAATTTTACGCGGCCATGTTGATAGCCTAAGCCCTGCCAGTGGCGTGAGCTACTCAGCCATTGGTGCTCATAACGCCACGGGAAACTTCACCAAAATTGTGCAGCGTTTACCGGTTAAAATTAGTTTAGATGCAAACCAGCCGGCGCTTAAGCAGTTACGAGTAGGTATGTCGGTGGTGCCAAGTATTTCAATAACTCAGTAGCACATTGCGTTAATTACAGGGCCAGTAACCATGTTGCTGGCCCTTAAAATTAGTTACTCCTTCCTTTTGCATATAAAGCCAAGATATTTTTGAGTTAGATAGCACACTTTTATACCGACTCCTGTTACAATTGCCACTATTAAAAAATTAGCTATATGGCGTTAATTGTTGTCAATTTATTCACACTAAATTGCTCAAAGCCCAGTTAATAACGATCAACTTAACGGGTTGCCTTGCATACACTCAATGTTATGCATGTAACTTGGCATCAAACTAAAAGAACTTATTAATGGCAGACCAGAATATTATCAACGAAATTAGCAAGCGAAGGACTTTTGCAATCATATCGCACCC
>NZ_DCYU01000149.1:0-19763 GCF_002331165.1 Pseudoalteromonas sp. UBA2102 | reverse complement strand
AGCATAGTGTATCAGCGCAGCCCGATACTGATGAAAGCGCTGCACACGCATTAAAAAGTGTGCAGGTATTAAATGTAAATAAAGGTGTGTGTGTATTTACTCAGCAGCAGCAGCTATTTTGCTCACACTATAAGCATACACTTGTTGATTACTGGCATGCACAAATAAAAGAGCTGGGTAATTTAGAGGGGAAAGCCTTGCTACTACCCGTAAGGGTTAACCTTGAAAAAGCTGACTGCGAACTAATAGCTCAGCAGCAATCGTGGTTTACCTTATTAGGCTTTGAGCTAGTTATTGAAAAACAGTTTGTGATGGTTAAAAAGCTACCCACGTGTTTATATTTACTTGAAGTATCAGCTGCGGTTGAAAGCTTGCTTGGCGCATGTAAAACACAGCTCAACGAGTTACAAGCGTGGCTTACATGGCAGCTTGGTTGTGTACCAGAACGCTTTTATGAAAGTAATGCATTTATTGAATTACAAATTAGCTTACAAAATAATCCGCAAACAATTGAACGTTTAAAAGAAAAAGCAGTTAAAATAGACCTAGAACACTATTTAACGCAATTAAATTAAGGTACCCGTGTTGAGCAATTTACCGGTCATATTTTTAATGGGCCCAACCGCAGCTGGTAAAACGGCGTTGGCAATTTCACTGTGTGAGCACTTAAATACAGAAATAATCAGCGTTGATTCAGCGTTAGTGTATAAAGGTATGGACATAGGTACGGCAAAGCCCGATGCAGAAGAGCTTGCTCGTGCTCCGCATCATTTAATTGATTTACTCGATCCGAGCGAAACCTATTCGGTCGCCGATTTTAGGCGTGATGCGATAAAAAAAATTGATGAATTCCATCAACAAGGTAAAGTACCAATATTAGTGGGCGGCACCATGATGTACTTTAAATCTTTAATTGATGGATTATCGCCACTGCCAGAAGCCTGCCCAGTCGTTAGAGCAGAGCTTGAAGCGCAAGCAAAAAAATTTGGCTGGCCACATTTACATCAAGAGCTGGCTAAAGTAGACCCGCAAGCGGCCGACAAAATAAGTGAAAATGATTCACAAAGAATAAATCGAGCTTTGGAAGTTTACCGTATTAGTGGTAAAACAATGACTGAATTGCAAAAGCAAAAGCAGCCAACGTTACCTTATACTTTTCATCAATTTGCGATTGCGCCTGATGATCGCAGTGAATTACATCAGCGAATTGAAAAAAGGTTTAAAATAATGATAGAACAGGGGTTTGAAAAAGAAGTTTCGACCCTATATCTACGTAAGGATTTACACCCCAACATGCCTTCTATTCGTTGTGTAGGTTATAGACAAATGTGGGATTATCTTGCGGGTGAAGTAGACCATGATGAGATGGTTTTTCGCGGCATTGCTGCAACGCGTCAACTGGCAAAACGTCAGCTAACGTGGTTACGGAGTTGGCCTGATGTTACTTGGTTAACAACAGACGATGAAGAAAACTTGCAACGCGTAGTAAGTTCGCTAAGCTAGTAGTAGTTGCGAATTATTTAATTAAATAAGTTCAGCTACTTAAATTATAATAACACCTAGAACGAAGGAACAATAACATGGCAAAAGGCCAATCGTTACAAGACCCATTTTTGAATGCACTACGTCGTGAGCGCATTCCAGTATCAATCTTTTTGGTAAATGGCATAAAATTACAAGGTAAAATTCAGTCATTTGACCAATTTGTTATTTTACTTGAAAACACTGTAAACCAAATGGTGTATAAACACGCAATTTCAACAGTTGTACCTGCTCGTGCAGTCAACTTCCAAGGTGTTCAAGGGAGCGATGACACTGAAGAGCAAGAACCAGGAAATATTTAATTAGGAGCGTAATGCTTGTTTGACCGCTATGAATCCGGCGAACAGGCAGTCTTAGTTCATATCGACTTACCTAAAGATGGCGATCGTGAAGATCTTCATGAATTAGAGTTGTTGGTATCTTCTGCTGGTGTTAGTAGTTTGGCGGTTGTGCAAGGCAGCCGCCAAGCACCACATCCGAAACTATTCGTCGGTACCGGTAAAGCAGAAGAAATAGCTGAGATTGTCAAAATCCACAATGCAGATGTTGTCATCTTTAATCATCAATTAAGTCCGTCTCAAGAACGTAATTTAGAGCGCGTTTGCCAATGTCGTGTACTTGATAGAACAACACTTATTCTTGATATTTTTGCCCAAAGAGCCCGTACCCACGAAGGTAAGCTACAAGTAGAGCTTGCTCAGCTTAGGCATATGTCTACTCGATTAATCCGAGGGTGGACTCACCTTGAGCGCCAAAAAGGGGGAATAGGTTTACGAGGCCCAGGCGAAACACAGCTTGAAACCGATAGACGTTTATTGCGCGCGCGCATTAAAAATATTCGTGCCCGATTAGCCAAAGTTGCTGTACAACGTGAACAGGGTAGACGTGCGCGTACGCGTAACGAAATTCCTACCGTGTCGCTTGTAGGGTATACCAATGCGGGTAAATCAACCCTGTTTAACCGTATAACAGACTCAGATGTATACGCAGCGGATCAGCTTTTTGCCACGCTTGACCCAACACTACGTAAACTTGATATAGGTGATGTTGGTTCGGTTATTTTGGCCGATACAGTGGGATTTATTCGCCACTTACCGCATGACTTAGTGGCAGCCTTTAAAGCAACACTAACAGAAACGCGTGAAGCCGACCTACAGTTACATGTAATTGATGTGGCAGACCCGCGCAGACGCGAAAACATAGAGGAAGTACAGTCGGTTTTAAAAGAGATTGAAGCTGATGAAGTACCGCAATTATTAGTTTATAACAAAATTGATGCGCTTGATGATGTAAGCCCACGAATTGATCGGGATGACCAAGGACAGCCTATAAGAGTATGGTTATCTGCACAAACCGGCGAAGGGTGTGAGCTACTTAGCGAAGCAATAAGTGACCTGCTTGCTAAGAAAATGCTTAGTGGTACGTTATTACTTGCCCCTCAATATGGCCGGTTAAGAGCGTCTTTGTTTAGCTTAAGTGCAGTCCATGAAGAGCGCTTTGATGAACATGGTAACTGGTTGTTGGATGTACGTTTACCTATGGTTGAATGGAACCGATTAATTAAAGAGTTTGGTCCTGAAATTGAGGGTTTTATCAATCGCGATTAAAAATTGGCATATAAATGTCGGTTTTTGTATGAGAAACGCGGTAGATTTGATAGATTTAACACAATTTCCTAATTTATTTAGATAACAATGGAGTATAGCTATGGCCTGGAATGAACCGGGTAATAATGGCAATGACAAAGATCCGTGGAACAATAAAGGCGGACGTGATCAAGGCCCACCTGATTTAGACGAGGTGTTCCGTAAGTTTAGCAACAAGTTAGGCGGCATATTTGGCGGTAAAAAATCCGGCAATAATAGTGGCGGTGGACTTGGCGGAGCCGGTATTTCATTTATCCTCATTATCGCCGCAATTGTGTGGGCGTTAAGTGGTATTTATACGGTTAAAGAAGCCGAACGTGGTGTGGTACTGCAATTTGGTAAGTATGACCGTATTGCAGAGCCAGGCTTACGTTGGAAAATGACCTTTATTGAAACGGTTATTCCAGTAGATATTGAAGCTGTGCGTTCATTATCTGCATCAGGGTTTATGCTAACGGAAGATGAAAACGTAGTAAGCGTTGAGTTTGAAGTGCAATACCGTGTTATTGACCCGTACCTTTACAAGTTTAGCGTAACTAATGCTGATAACAGCTTAGAAGAAGCGCTTGATAGCGCGTTACGTTACGTTGTTGGCCATGCAAAAATGGACCAAGTACTGACTAATGGCCGTGAAGTTGTTCGTCAAAATACGTGGGATGAGCTTAATAAAATCATCGAACCGTATAACTTAGGTTTAATTGTGACCGATGTGAACTTTAAAGATTCACGTCCACCAACTGAAGTAAAAGATGCATTTGATGACGCTATTGCCGCACAAGAAGATGAAGAGCGTTTCATCCGTGAAGCAGAAGCGTATGCACGTGAAATTGAACCGCGCGCGCGTGGTCAAGTAACACGTATGACGCAAGAAGCAGAAGGTTATCAAGAACGCATTACACTTGAAGCACAAGGTGAAGTGGCTCGTTTTGAAAAGCTATTACCTGAGTATCAAGCAGCTAAAGAAGTAACGCGCGAACGTTTATACATTGATGCTATGGAAGAGGTGCTTAGCAGCAGTTCTAAAGTCATTGTTGATGTTAAAGGCGGTAACAACATGATGTACTTACCACTTGATAAAATTATGGAAAAGCAAGGCACTGCAACACGTGTAGCTTTACCAAGCTCAAGTGATATTCAAGATTTACGCAATAAAGTAAATACATCACGAAATAGCACTGTGAATAGCGGTAATGACCGTTTTAACAGTGATCGCTTTAACAATAACGGGAGATAAGCATAATGAAAAACTTTAGTTTAGTCATACTATTAGCTGCCATTGTTATGTCTTTCTCTGCGGTATTTGTAGTACCTGAAGGGCAAAAAGCGATTGTGTTGCTATTTAGCAAAGTTGAAAAAGACAGTGAAGACAAAGCCGTTGTATACAGCCCAGGCCTTCACTTAAAAGTACCATTTTTTAGCCAAGTACGTCGTATTGATGCACGTATTCAAACGCTAGATGGCACGCCAGACCGCTTTGTAACAAGCGAGAAAAAAGACTTAATTGTTGATTCGTTTGTTAAATGGCGCGTAAACGACTTTAGCGCATTTTACCTTCGTGCTCGTGGTGATAAGCAATACGCTGAAACACTACTAAAGCAAAAAGTTAATAATGGTCTGCGTACTAACTTTGGTACGCGTACTATTCGCGAGATTGTATCGGGTGAGCGTAGTGAGCTAATGGAAGAGGCGTTAGTACAAGCTTCTGAAAGTGCGCGCGAGTTAGGTATTGAAGTACTTGACGTGCGTGTTAAGCAAATTAACTTACCACAAGAAGTGAGTAGCTCTATTTACCAACGTATGCGCGCTGAGCGTACTGCTGTTGCAAAAGAGCACCGCTCGGAAGGTCAAGAAAAAGCAGAAACTATTCGTGCTAATGTTGACCGCCGTGTAACGGTAATGCTTGCTGATGCAGAGCGTAATGCGCGCTCAGTACGTGGTCAAGGTGATGCAGAAGCTGCCGCTATTTATGCTAAAGCATACAACAAAGATCCAGAGTTCTTTGGTTTTGTTCGTTCTTTAGAGGCGTATAAAAAGACCTTTAAAGATAAACAAGATGTTATGGTACTTTCACCAGATAGTGACTTCTTTAAATATATGAAAGGCGCTGCAGCGCAATAAGCGATGCCTTAATCATTTAAAAAGTTATAAAGCCCCGCCTATGCGGGGCTTTTTGTTAAGCATAATTTAAAACTTTAAATTACTGTTATATATGTGGTTATTTAAAAAGTGTGATGGCCTAAAAAATACGCGCAGAAAAAATAAGCTGAACAGGGGTGATCTTTACTTCCGTTTTCTGGTAAAATCTCGTCCTAATTTTCTCGAAGTGAATTTACAATGGGTAAAAACGTTGTTGTATTAGGCACCCAATGGGGTGACGAAGGTAAGGGTAAGGTTGTTGATCTCCTTACAGACAAAGCATCTTTAGTAGTTCGATACCAAGGTGGCCACAATGCGGGTCATACTTTAGTTATTGGCGGTGAAAAGACAGTTCTACACCTTATTCCATCGGGTGTATTACGTGACAATGTTAAATGTGTGATTGGTAATGGTGTGGTTTTATCACCAGAAGCGCTAATGAAAGAAATTGGCATGTTAGAAGAGCGTGGCGTACCTGTACGTGAGCGTCTTTTAATTAGTGAAGCATGTCCGTTAATTCTGCCTTTCCATGTTGCATTAGATGTAGCTCGCGAAACAGCTCGCGGCGACAAACCAATTGGTACAACTGGCCGTGGTATCGGTCCTGCGTACGAAGATAAAGTAGCCCGTCGCGGTTTACGCGTAGGTGACTTATTCAATCCAGAATTATTCGCAGCTAAACTAAAAGAAGTACTTGAATACCATAACTTCACTTTAGTTAACTACTACAAAGTAGATGCTGTTGATTTCCAAAAAACGTTTGATGATGCAATGGCCGTTGCAGACATCTTAAAAGCAATGGTTGTTGATGTAACTGAGCTTTTAGATCAAACACGTTTAGCGGGCGAACACATTTTATTTGAAGGTGCACAAGGTACATTACTTGATATCGATCACGGTACTTACCCTTATGTAACCTCTTCAAACACCACTGCTGGTGGCGTTGCGACTGGTGCTGGTTTTGGTCCATTAAACCTTGATTACGTGTTAGGTATTATTAAAGCGTACACTACACGTGTTGGTTCTGGTCCTTTCCCTACAGAGCTTTACGATGGCCTTGAAAAACAAGACCCAGTGGGTAAGCACTTAGGTGATAAAGGTCATGAGTTTGGCGCGACCACAGGTCGTTTACGCCGTACTGGTTGGTTAGATGCTGTGGCAATGCGCCGCGCAGTTCAAATCAATAGCATCTCTGGTTTTTGTTTAACTAAGTTAGATGTTTTAGATGGTTTAGAAACGCTTAAAATCTGTACTGGTTACCAGCTTGAAGATGGCACAGTGACTAATGTAACGCCATTAGCTGCTGAGGGTTACGAGAAAGTAACACCAGTATATGAAGAGATGCCAGGTTGGTCTGAAAACACAGTTGGTGTAACTAGCCTTGAAGGCTTACCAAAAGCTGCGATTGACTACATCAAGCGTATCGAAGAAATCACAGGTGTACCTGTTGATATTATTTCTACCGGCCCAGATCGTGTAGAAACAATGGTACTTCGCAACCCGTTTGCTTAATCACCATTAGTTTAAAAAAAGCTGCTTTTTGCAGCTTTTTTTATGCCTAAAATTCACCTTGGAACGATCTTTGTATATTATTTGATAAGTTTTATTTTATACGTGGTAAACATGCGCCTATCTACCTGTAACACTTTTCTAGCGTCTTTGCTCACTCCGTTACTTTTATCTATAAGTAGCAATGTGTTAGCTGAAGAAACGCCCGCTGCGGTGCCGCTTTATACCGAACCGGAGCTGATTGCACTAATAAATAAAAATACACATTTGCAGCGTGTAAAGGCAGACGATTGTCAATTAGTACAAGATATAGAGGCAAGGGCCAATAAAATGGCGCTGCCATCTTACCAATTTTTATATGGCGATATGCTGGCATATAACGTGTGTGTTGAACGCAATGTGGAATTAGGTGTGTACTACATGCGTAAAGCAGCTGAACAAGGCTTAGCGGCTGCGTTAGAGCAGCTTGGACGGTATTACGACACGGGTCGCTTAGTGCAGCAAGATAAAGCTATGGCCATTACCTATTTACGAGAGGCCTCAGCGCAAGGGAACTTAAAAGCACAGCTAAGGCTGGTGAAGCTTTTTAATGCAGGCTACGGAAGCCCACGTGACTTTGAAGATGCGTACCGCTGGTTATTCAATGCCATGGTGGCAGATAAAGCAACCCATAAAAAAATTGAGCGTGCGCTTAGCTTACTCGCTCAAAAAATGCCCGATAGTGTTGTTGCCCGCGCGAGATTGCCCATGTAAGTGCCGATAATGCACGCTATTTTTATAAAATAAAAAAGCCCTAATATTTAATTAGGGCTTTTTTGCAATAACGAAAAGAGGTTAGCTCTCTTCTTTAGTTTTTGATTTTGCGGGGTCTTTTAATACCGACATTTTTGGCGGCTGAAGTGCAAAGATACGCTCTCCCTCTTGCGGTGGCTTTTCCATATTACTGGTAAATGGGCGAAGCTTTACTGGCGTATCGTCGTCGTTGTCTTTATCACCTTTTAAAATAAACAACGGGATCGCTTCAGGGTTCATCTCTTGGTATTTTTCCCAATCAAATTCTTCTGAAATACGCGTCGCACTTACTTTACCGCCTTTAGCAATAATACTGCTTAGGCGAGCGTAAGAGCCATCTTCACCAAACAAAATTTGTCTAGATAGGAATGTTGCACTGTCTTTATTCGCTTTAGCATGCGAGGTAGATGAGCGCAGTGAAAATACATTTTTTTCATTCAACAAGTGAGAAAAATATTGTACACCAAGCGCATTATGGTGGCGGTTTGGTGAAAGTGCTAATACCGTTCTTATTGTTGTGAGCGGCAAGTAACGCTCAGCATGCTCTGATTGTGGGTTACCATAATAACAGGCAAGGCCGTCCATACGAGCCATTTTACAGTTCTCCCATGCGGGGTCTGATAGATGAACAGGAATGCTTTGCTCTTGTAAGCCTTTACCTATAGCGCGAGATACATGGTTTGCACCAATAATCAGTATGGTATTTGGAGAAGGTTGGCGCACGCCCAATAGTTTAGCAACAGGAATAGCAGTTAAGCTTTGCAATACCACAGTGATGATAATAACGGTAAATATTAACGGCACCATTTTTTCTGCATCAGCTACGCCAGCTTCCATCATACTTAGCGCAAATACCGAGCCAACAGCAGCTGCAACAATACCTCTAGGGGCTATCCACGATAGCACCAAGCGCGATTTCATTGGCAAGTCAGTACCAAAAGTAGATATGGCAATACACAATGGACGCGCTATAAATAACACCACTGCAAGGAATATAAATACGTCGCTGTCTAACATCATCAAGTCAGAAAGCTGTAGCCGCGCAGCAAGTAAAATAAACAGCGATGATATTAAAATCATCGATAAGTCTTCTTTAAACTCAAGTACAGAATCGATTTCTAAATCATTTTGATTAGCAAGCCAAATACCAAATACGGTAACAGCCAATAATCCCGATTCGTGACTTAAGTGATTAGATACCGAAAAGCTAATAAGCACTAAGGCAAGTATGCCAAATTTATGTAATTCAAACGGTAGCCATTCACGGCGCATAAGCTGTGTGGTGATCCAGCCCGCAACAACACCTATAGAAAGCCCTACGCCGACTGTTTTAACAAGTGCAACAATAGTGTGGCTAAGCACTTCTCCTTGGCCTACCAGCATGACAGCTTCAAATACAAGCACAGCAAAAAGAGCGCCGATTGGGTCAATTACAATGCCTTCCCATCGTAATATACGGTCAATATCTTGTGTTGGGCGCATCGAATTAAGTAAAGGGGCGATTACCGTAGGCCCCGTTACTACTAGTACAGCGCCTAATACTGCAGCCACCCGCCAGTTAAGCTCCAGTAACCAATAGGCACTTAAGCTTATTACCACACAGGTGGTGATCATGCCGATAGAGCACAGGTTACGTACGACCTTACTTATGCCTTTTAACTCTCTAAAGTGCAAAGTAAGGGAGCCTTCAAATAAAATGACAGCCACACTCAGTGACACAACAGGAAATAATAAATCACCCAGTAAAGCATCAGGGTCTAATACACCACTAAACGGCCCTAGCAATAAACCGGTAAGCAATAAGAACAAGATAGCGGGTACTTTAAACGCCCACGCTACCCATTGGGCAAGCACCGAACAAAGTGCGATACCGGCTATATAAATTGCTGACATAAATTAAGAATTCCTTATTTATCACAATGTGAAAAGTATAACTTTTGTTAAATATTAATACAGGGGTATACACGTGAAATGTTTAATTTGCTAATAAAATTTTAGCGCTTAATACAAAAATTGTAGGTTAAACTTATTGATTTATTTATAAAAATTGAATTAAAACTCAAAAATAAATATAACTCCTTGATTTTAAATGATTAACCGCTTTGAAGTGAGGCGTAGCTCTACATTAGAGTGATTTTTAGCCTTGATCTTACCCCTTGAAATGTCGTATTATATTTAGAGTTCAAACAATTAGTCATCTAAATATAATTTTGCAAAATAACGGTATGTATTAATACTAGCGTCATATTTGCCCTGTAATAATAGATTTGTAAGCTATTTTTACCATTAATTAGTAGCTATTGTATTATTGAATATCTTGGTATGGTTTTTTCAAACAAGTTTATTTAAGCAATTAAGTAAATAAATGTTTGAGTTGAACTATTACTTTCAATGTTTAGCTCCCATCGTGGCGGCTAAATCTCGGTCCTTAAGTCATCACCCTATCTGTTGGTGTATCTGACTTTAGAGGCTCTATGTATGTTGTTAACAAAAAGGCCGCACACAGCTTTTTACAGCGATACATAAACAACACTTTTTATTTTTATATTTAATAGACCTCCATTTATTTTGGTTGGTGCTGTTTCATGTCTTTACAAATCTAAAAGCAATTTTAGGTCGTGTATTTGCGTGCGTTTAAAAAGTGTATAAACAAACAACCTATTCGAAATTGCGTGTTTTATACGCAATTACCTAGTTTTAGTTCACACTATGTGAATGCAGATAAAATGGAAAGTTGAGATTTTATGCAAAAGTTAAATTGGCGTCGTATTGTTTTAAAAGTAGGTAGTGCATTAATTGCTCCAGATCAAGATGGGTGCCGTTCACGCTACTTATTAACCATTGCGCAATTTATTGTTCGCTGTCGTGCTCGTGGTATTGAAGTTATTTTAGTATCTTCAGGCTCAGTAGCTGCAGGCTCACACTTATTCCCATCTGACATTCCACGTTCAGTTGTGATGAAAAAAGCGATGGCAGCGGCAGGTCAAACTGAAATGATGGCCATGTGGGATCGCTTTTTCGATTTTCCTTCAGCGCAATTATTATTAACCCATGGTGATTTGCGTGACCGTGAGCGCTATGAAAGTATTCGCGAAACTATTTTTACTTTGTTAGAGCATGGTGTACTGCCTATCATTAACGAAAATGATGCTGTAACAACTGATGACTTAAAAGTAGGTGACAACGATAACTTATCGGCCATGGTAGCGGCGGCCGCTGATGCCGATGCATTAATGATTTTTTCTGATGTGGATGGGCTGTATGATAAAAACCCAAATTTGCACGACGATGCAGTTTTACTGCCTGAAATAAAATCAATTGATGAGTCTATTTATGCTATGGCAGGATGTGCTACAAGCTCTGTAGGAACCGGTGGCATGAAAACCAAAATTGAAGCTGCCGAAAAAGCAACGTCTCACGGTATTGCTACTTATATTATTAATGGCTTTAAAGAAGAAACCTTTAATAGATTATTGGCAGGTGACAACCCTGGTAGTGTTTTCCTTCCTTATGAAAAACCAATGCAAGAAGCTGTGCACTGGATGACGCATACAGCCAATGAGCAAGGTGAAGTAGTTGTAGATGGCTCGTTTGATGAGTCTCTTGAAGGTGAAAACGGTTGCATACGTGGCGACGAAATAATGGAAGTTCATGGTGAGTTTGCCATTGGCGATACCATTTTAGTTAGAAGCGAGGATGGCACACGTTTAGCAAAAGCCACCGCAAATTATAGTAGTTGCTTGTTAAGCTTTATTGCAGATAACGAGCAAAGTGAATTTAGCGAAAAAATGCAGGATTCTATTGGTCCTGTTATTTCAGAAAAAGATATCGCATTATTGGAGAAGTCATGAGTTTGATTACGGATATTTCACGCCAGGCAGCAAAAGCTGCAAACACACTTGCTTTACTCGACACCGAGACCAAAAACCAAGTGTTAACCGAAATGGCGGCAGCCTTACGCGCAGAAAAAGCATTTATAATTAAAGAAAACGAAAGTGATTTAAGCGCAGCACGCGATAATAACTTAGCCGCTTCGATGATCGATCGCCTTACGCTTAACGAAGAGCGCATTGAAGCAATGGCAGAGGGTATTGAAGTTATTGTAAGTTTAGATGATCCAGTCGGCCAGCTACGTGACATTACAGAGCGCCCAAATGGCATTAAAATACGTAAAATGCGTGTGCCATTAGGTGTTGTATGTATGATTTACGAAGCGCGTCCTAATGTAACTGCGGATGCAGGCGCATTGTGTTTTAAATCGGGTAATGGTGTTATTTTACGTGGCGGTAAAGAAGCCCTTAAAAGCTCGCAAGCCATTGCGAGTGTAATGCACGGTGTACTTGAAAAACATAACTTACCTAAAGCGCTGATCTCAGTTATTCCTGATCCAGACCGTGCGTTGCTTATGGAGCTAATGCAGCAACGCGAAAGTATTGATTTAATCATCCCACGAGGTGGCGAAGGCTTAATTAACTTTGTTACAGAAAACAGTACTATTCCTGTTATTCAGCACTTTAAAGGGGTGTGTCATTTATACGTAGATAAAGATGCCGACTTAGAGGTTGCACTTAATTTACTATTAAATGGTAAAACACAGCGCACAGGCGTATGTAATGCGCTTGAAGGGCTAGTGGTTCACCAAGACGTTGCTGATGAATTTTTAAATTTATGTGCCGTTGTATTGCGCCAAGAAGGTGTGAAAATTAATGCAGATGAGCAAGCCGCAAAATACTTCGATAATGCTACAGTACTTGCTGATAATGAATTTGGTGAAGAATACTTAGATTTAGAAATTGCTATTCGTGTAGTACCAAGCTTTAGTGCTGCTGTGGAGCATATTGCTCAATTTGGTTCAAACCACACTGAGGTTATTTGTACTAAAAACGATACTGCGGCTGAGCTTTTCCAACGCAGTGTTGATGCATCGGTAGTAATGGTAAATGCATCATCGCGTTTCTCAGATGGCTCGCAATTAGGGTTAGGTGCTGAAATTGGTATAGCTACAACTAAGCTACATGCTTATGGTCCTATGGGGCTTGAGTCACTTACAACTGAAAAGTATTTAGTTAATGGCGAAGGCCAAGTACGTAAGTAACGTACTTCATATATAAAAAAACGCCGATTGTTTAATCGGCGTTTTTTTATGCGTTTTGCAAAGTATGGTTTAGTTTTTCTAACCAGCTTTCTAATGGCTCAGGCCGGTGCAGATGGTACCCTTGTAGGATAACCTCAGGGTACTCTTGTAATAAGTCAAAGTGCGATTGATTCTCGACTCCTTCCGCTACCACTTCTAATTGAAACAACCTGCCAAGGCTGACAATCATATCAATAATTAATTTATCGTTGTTATCAGTGGGGGCTTCAAGCACAAATGAGCGATCTATTTTTAGCTCATGAATAGGTAACTGTTTTAAGTAGGTTAAACTTGAGTAGCCCGTGCCAAAGTCATCTATTGATACACGTACGCCCAGCTTTTTAAGGTAGTGTACGGCTTCAATGGCCGCTTCCATGTGATTAAGTAACGTCCCCTCTATTATCTCTATTGTGAGTTGCTGAGGATTAATATCAACACTTTTAATTTGTTGGCTTATAAAGTTTAAAAATCGCGGTTCATGAAAATGGCGACCGCTTATATTTACCGAAATATTCAAACTTGGGTGGCTGTATTTAAGCTTGGTAAGTAAATTAAGTGCATTAGTCGTAACCCAGCAGTCTAATTCAAAAATAACATCAGATTCTTCAGCTATTGATATAAATTCACATGGGCTTATAAAGCCTTTTTGAGGGTGATCCCAGCGCAGCAGTATTTCTGCGCCTTTTAACGTTTGCTTACTATCAAATTGCGACTGCAAAAATATGGATAGCTCATTTTGAGGAATGGCTTTTCTTAAGTCTTGTTCAATTTCAAAGCGTCGTTTAGCTTGCTCGCCAAATGTAGTATCAAAAAATGTAACTCTGTTTCCGCCTTTTTCTTTGGCTTTATAGCAGGCTGCTTCACAATTTCTGATTGTCTCAATAGCACTTTCCCATACATCGTCTCGCGGGAAAATATAAGTGCCTATACTAATTGTTAAGCTAACCTCTTGCCCATCAACGTCAAAAGGGCGGTTAACTGCGTTTAAAAGCTCTTGCGCTTTGTTTTCGGCGATTGATTGCGCACGTGTACGCCCAATTCCTTTATCTACGCTACATAAGGCGGCAAATTCATCACTGCCTAAGCGTGCGATAATATCTTTTTTATCTACATTGGCATGAATACGCTGAGCAAGCTCCTTTAAAATATTATCCCCAGCTAAAAGCCCTAAGCCATCATTAATAGAGTGGAAGCTATCAATGTCGATAATATAAATATAGGCATATGTTTTATCGCTACTGCAATCTTGTAGTTGTTGTTCTAACTGTTTTAAAAAGCCATTACGATTAGGTAGCTTTGTAAGCTCATCATGCCAAGTTAGGTAATCTATGCGCTCTTGCGTTACCTTTACGCTTGAAATATCACTAAAAACGCCAATGTAGTGAATGTTGGTGTCTTGCTCGCTTTTTACCATGCTAAGTGTTAATAGCTCAGGGTATAGCTCGCCATTTTTTCTTCGGGTTACAAGTTCACCGCTCCAGTAGCCCGCTTCGTTAGCGTGCTTCCATACTTCATCAAAGCTAATACTTGGGTGATTATTTTGTTTTATCTCTTTTAAATCCATTTCCAACGATTCAGCTTCGCAATAGCCGGTAATTCTACAAAATGATGGATTAACAGCGATAATCTTGCCATCGCTATTAGTAATTACAACACCATCGGCGGTACTAGTAAGTGCCTGGTAAAATAACTTTTGCTTAGATGACAGCTGCTTTAGCTCTTCCTCGCGTTGGCTTAACTCTTTTGCAAGGGCTTCTATTTCGAGTAATTTGTCGTGTAAGTCAAAGTTTTTTTCGATAAGTCTGTCTAGCATGCCTTGTGCAGTAATGTGCGTACGTATGCGCGCTCTAACCAAAGCTAACTTGTAAGGTTTATGGATATAATCAATGGCGCCCATTGCAAAGCCTTTCTCTTCAGACTCTACTTCAGTAAGTGCGGTGACAAAAATGATGGGAATGCCTTTGGTATTTTGCTTTGCTTTTAATCTTTTACATACTTCATAGCCATCCATGCCTGGCATCATAATATCGAGTAAAATTAAATCTGGGCGTGTGGATTCAACAAATACAAGCGCTTGTTCACCACTTGTTGAAATGCGTACATCGTAGTCTGCAAGTAGGCCCTCAACTAATACATGTAGGTTGCTAGGTTCATCATCAACAATGAGTATCAAAGGCTTTCGCGGTTGAGTTACTGCAGGTTGATTGCCGCCAGCTAGAAAGGTTGAATGCACACTAAATCCTTATTCTTTAATCACCCCTTAAAGTTAGTTTATAGTTGCCATAATTGTCTAGTTTTTATAGTTATTTCTGTATTTATCAATAAGTTTAATCACTAAAGCGTAGTTAAAGTTATCTATTGCCTCTTTTAGCTTGAATAATGGATGGGAATGATCGAATTTTTGAAGCGCAATTTCTCTAACTAATTTACTAGGAATAGGACGGGCAGATAACGCTAAAGAATAGATTTCATCAATTAATGTATCTGGATTTTGCCCAGAGCTCATAGCTTCAGGCTGATGATTATAAGAGTTTGTTACCAGTAGCTGTCTTACCGCATAAAGTGCTAAGGTCAATTGTTCATTAAAAACACTAAGATCGGTGCATGCGTTACTGCTCAGTTCTAACTCTGCTTTTTTAGCGCTTTGCTCTAGTAGCTCTAACCCTAGAGTGCCGGCTAAGCCTTTTAAGTTATGCATCGTTCTAGCTAATGTTTTATGCTCATTATTTTTCAAGTGCTTTACAGCTACCTCCATAAAGTGGCTGTAATCGGTATTAAACTTAGTGAATATTGAATTAATGAGTTCATTATTATCTTCAAGATTAGAGCGTGCTACATTGAGGTTTAATGTACTTAACGTATGGGTTTTTGTTAGATGCTTTTCTATGCTGTCACAAAGCAGACCAAATAATAACGGCTTGACTAAATAGTCATCCATGCCTGCTCGAATGGCGGCTTTCTTATCATTAGAAAATACAGCTGCAGTTACAGCAACAATAGGCGTTGTATATCCCCTTTGACGCAGTATTCGCGTCGCTTCTAGGCCATCCATCACTGGCATTTGAATATCCATAAAAATAATATCAATTGCGTTTTCTTCTACTTTAATGAGTGCTTCCTCGCCATTACTTGCAGAGATAACAGTCATATTCATTTTAGTTAATAGTGCTTCAAGAATCTCTTGGTTTACAGGGTTATCATCTACTGCAAGTGCGGTGTAACCGGTAAACTGTGGGTAAGACTCTCCTTCTTTAAGCTGTGTGGAGTCGGGTAATAATAAACGCATTAACTGAGAATCAGTGTGAGTATTACCTATTGTTATAATATCAATATGATCGCTATCGGGGACTGCCTGCGGATGCTCTTGATCGTTAATGAGTAAAATAAGCAGTAGTTTGTGTTTATTTTTTTGTTTTTGTAAGTACAGTTGCTGCAAAATAAAATTATCTTTTAGTTCTTTGTGTGACAACGTCATGATCACAATATTAAAAGGGTTACTCGGTTGAGACATTTTTGCAATTGCACGTAGCGGCTCTTGGGTAATTTCTGCAGTAATATCAGCGCTACTTAATAACTTAGTGAGTGATTTTATTTGCTCAGTATCGGGAGTAATTAGTAAGGCATGCTTTTTAAGCGTTTCTTTGCTCGTCATTTTAAACGGTAGTGTAAAATAAAACTCACTCCCGACGTGGGGTGTGCTGCGTACTTGTATTTCGCCGCCTAGTAACTTGGTTAGTTGCTTACAAATAGTTAAACCTAATCCGGTGCCGCCATACTTACGTGTTGTACTGGAATCGCCTTGGTAGAACGAGTCAAAAATTGAGGCGGTTTGCTCTGGCGTCATGCCTATACCTGTATCTTTAATACCAAAGCGTAACTGTATTTGCTGCTCATCTTGTGTTGTGGCTTCAATTGTTACTGTTACTTCACCGCGCTCTGTAAATTTAATGGCATTACCTACACAGTTATTAATAACTTGACTCAAGTGCAGTGGATCGCCCATCAGCTCAAGCCCTGAATCAACATGCAATACAAAATTAAGGCGCAACCCTTTTTGTTTCGCATTTACCGAAAATAAATTTTTTACATTAGAAACCACGGTATGCAAAGTAAAAGGGATTGATTCAAGCTTTACTTTGTCAGACTCAAGTTTAGAAAAATCGAGTACGTTATTAAGTATTTGCAGTAAGTTTTGAGCACTAGAAAACGCTTTATCTGCATAGTGTTTTTGTTTTGCTGGAAGAGCGCTGCTTTGTAATAGCTGCAGCATGCCTAAAATACCGTTCATTGGAGTGCGAAGCTCATGGCTCATATTAGCTACAAAGTCACCTTTCGCTTGGTTGGCATTTTTTGCTTGGGTGATGGCAAGTGTAAGCTCTTTATTCATTAATTCCATTTTAGAATTAAGCGCTTGGGTTTCTGCTAGTAGCTCTTTTGTTTGTTTGTTTTTTAAATACAGCGCATTAGCCGCGGTAATAACCGAGTTAATTTCATTTTGATGATGCTCATCACTATTTAGTGTTACTTGCTTTTCATTACTCATATCATTTAACAGCTTAGTTAATTTCGCAATGGGCTTAATGACAGAGTTAAATATAAAAAAGGTAATTACTATTATGATAACAGTGATCAGCGCGGCAAAAAGGTTGGCCATTTCGGTACTTTTTAATACGTGGTCTCTTAGCTGCTGCTCGGTCTGGGTGAGCTTTTGCTTCTCTACATCCCTAATTTTTTCGGCTAGGTAAAGCAGCTCGTTTTCTATTCCTGTTAAAACTACATTTATCGAAAACGTGTAGCTACGGGTTAAAATAACTAATTGGCTATACGCTTGCTCAAGCTCGTCAGTATTATTAAGTAGGTTAACATTAGCGGTTTCAATACTCGCCAGTAGGGTATTTAAGTGTGCTAGGTTATCTTGCACATTTTGTGCTTCATCATAATTTGGCTTGTGTAAATAATTGGTTGTTGCTTGTTCTATATTGCTAATAGTTAAAAGGGTATTCACTATTTTATTTTGCTTGCTGGTTAGCGTGTTTTTTTTAAGCTCATTAAGTTGTGCTTTTAGCGCTTCAATAGGTTGTTTGAACTGTGTAATGTACAGCTGCTCTCGTTTAGTTCTGTTAACGACTACGCGATTAAATGTATCTTGGTAATTATTTAAGTACTCGTTAAGGCGTTTTATATTGTTTTGATAGTTTTCATCATACTCATTTAAATGTGTACTTAGCGTATCTAAATCCATTTTTGCAGCATTTAAGTGCACATTAAACTTTTCAATGGTATTGCTATTAGCATGATCTAGATAAGCAATAGCTTGGCTTTGTAAAGAAATCACATCGTTTTCTAAACGGGTAACGGACTCGCTTTGTAATAAAGCTTTGTGCTGCGCATTTTGCAGCTCAAAAAGTGATTTTTGCGAATAATTGAATAGGTAACTTTGCAAAATTAATAAAGTAATTAATACGCATAGGGCAATTATTATTTTTGATTTTATTGAACGGGTTATCATTATCTGCTTATTAACTCATACCATTTTTGCAAGCTGTAATCGTAAGTCGGCATAACGCTATTCCAAACAGCTACATTGCTTAAGCGTTTTAAATAGCTACCACCATTTCGCTGCTCGCCGGCTTTTACTGCGACTTGTTTTTGGGTGTTTAGTAAGTCAACCGTAGTGGGCTTGCCTAAGTACCAGTAATCCCATTCACTTGGTGAAAGCATTGCTTTTGAGCGCTGTGGATTACTAATGTAATACCCTTGGCGAGCAATAAATGCGCCGGCCCAACCCGAAAGCCACCAGTTCATGTAATCGTATGCGGCATCTTTTTGGTTATTATTAACCTGTGACGATAAGCACATTACCCCATGCCAGCCACGATAGCCCTCTTTTGGGGCGGCAAATCGCACGTTAACATTTTGGCTATTGAGCGCGGCCACAGCGGGGGAAAACATACTTTCTATGTGCACGCGTTGGCTTTTCATAAATTCAACAGACTCTGGCACCGAGTTCCAATAACCTGCAAAATGCCCTTGGCGTTTATAGTCAATTAAAATACTAAATAAACGGTCAAGCTCGGAGCGAGTAATCGCACCAATATCTTTAAATGTTATTAACCCTTTGCTTTGTGCTGCCAAGGCAAGGTCAAATAAGCCAATTGTGGGTGCATTTACAATACCTACTTTACCTCGGTGGGCATCATCAAGTAACCAGCCCCAGCTTTCAGTTTCGTAGGCAATACCAGGTTTTATTTTGGCGGTGTTATAGCCAAAAGAGTCAACATTATGTACATAAGGTAAAAAGCTAATGTAATCGCTTTCGTTTGCGCTTAGTGTGCCGTCCTCTTGTACGTTGAGTAATTTATAAGGGGCGTCGCCTGCACCTAATTTTGCATCGGGAGTGAGTTTCCCTGTTTTGGTAAGAGAATTTATTTCATTAAAGTAGGTTAGCCGTTTTTTTTCTATGGGCTGAATAGACCCCGCCCGCCAAAGCACATTTATACTGTTTGACCATTGCTCATATAAATCAAATGAGCCAGGGTCCATGGAGGCTTTTTGTAATACGGCAGCACTACCTGCAGGGGAAAATTCTATATTTATGCCTAAATCAAGCATTGCTTGTTTACGAATGGCTTCTTGTAGCGTTACATGTGTTCCTAAGACTCTTAGGGTTACTTTTTTTCGGGCAAACACATAAGGTACATGCGTAACTACGCCGGCGGTTAAACCGATGACAGCGAGCTTTTTTAATGTGGTGCGTTTAGGGGTATCCATTGTTTAAGCCAAAAGTATCACTGCTACAGATGAGATAATTTATAGCCAACAAAGACTAAACAAACAAGGAATGAGCAAATATAAAAGTTATTGTGTAGAAGATAAAAGAATAATAAGACGATGAAAAATAGGAAGTAATAGAAGAGTAGGAAAGTGGTGGAGCTAAGCAGGATCGAACTGCTGACCTCCTGCGTGCAAGGCAGGCGCTCTCCCAGCTGAGCTATAGCCCCACA
>NZ_DCYU01000104.1:10147-14752 GCF_002331165.1 Pseudoalteromonas sp. UBA2102 | reverse complement strand
AAAAGCTAAAAGCTAAAAGCTAAGGTTAAAGGTTAAAGGTTAAAGGTTAAAGGTTAAAGGTTAAAGGTTAAAGGTTAAAGGTTAAAAGTTAAAAGTTAAAGGTTAAAGGTTAAAGATTAAAGGTTAAAGATTAAAGGTTAAAAGCTAAAAGTTAAAAAACAGTCACAATTTAAAATTAAAACACTAAGTTACTCCATGTAGCAACCGTTCAAAGTCAGGAGAGAATAATGTCAGCAGGATTAAAATTTAAACAGGCTATTGCTAATAATCGCCCATTACAAGTTGTAGGTACTATTAATGCTTACACAGCCATGATGGCTGAAAAAATGGGTCACCAAGCTATTTACCTCTCAGGTGCCGGTGTGGCAAATGCCTCTTATGGTATGCCAGATTTAGGCATGACCAGCCTTGATAACGTACTTGAGGATATTCGCCGTATAACCGGTGCCAGCGATTTACCATTACTTGTTGATGCCGATACCGGGTGGGGCGGCGCGTTTAATATTGCGCGTACCGTGAAAGAAATGACTAAAGCCGGTGCGGCGGGTTTTCATATTGAAGACCAAGTAGCGCAAAAGCGTTGTGGTCATCGCCCTAATAAAGAAATTGTAAGCCAAGGTGAAATGGTTGACCGTATTAAAGCTGCCGTTGATGCTAAAACCGATAGCGATTTTTACATTATGGCCCGCACCGATGCATTTCAAAAAGAAGGCTTAAATGCCGCGATTGACCGTGCCGCTGCCTGTGTAGAAGCGGGCGCAGACGCAATTTTTGCAGAAGCCGTGCATGACCTTGCCGATTACCAAGCGTTTTCGGAAGCGTTAAACGTGCCTATTTTGGCTAACATTACTGAGTTTGGCCAAACACCTATTTACACCAAAGAGCAGTTAAGTGAGGTAGGTGTTGAAATGGTGCTTTACCCACTTAGTGCGTTTAGAGCCATGAACAAAGCCGCGCTTAATGTGTACTCTGCCATTTTAAATGAGGGCTCTCAGCAAAGCCAAATTGAAAACATGCAAACGCGCGCTGAGCTATACGACTTTTTAGATTACCACACATACGAAAACACACTTGATAACCTTTTTTCATCAAAATCTGACAAATAATAATTATTAAAATCACACACAAATTTAAGATAGGAGAAGATCATGGTAGATAAAGCATTAGGCGGTGCAGGCTTACGCGGTCAAGTAGCAGGGCAAACAGCATTATGTACAGTAGGGCAAACAGGCTCGGGTTTAACGTATTGTGGTTACGATATTAGCGAACTTGCCGAAAAAGCGCAGTTTGAGGAAGTGTCTTTTTTACTTTCTCGTGGTGAGCTACCAACAGCTAATGAACTAGCTGACTATAAAGCTAAATTAAAAAGCCTACGTGGCCTGCCAGATGCACTAAAAACCGTGCTTGAAAATATTCCTAAAGACGCGCACCCAATGGATGTTATGCGTACCGGTTGCTCTATGCTGGGTAACCTAGAAATGGAACTCGATTTTAGCCAAGCAAACGATGCGATTGACCGTATGGTTGCGCTCTTCCCAAGTATTATTTGTTATTGGTACCGCTTTACTCACGATGGCGTACGCATTGATACACAAACCGATGACGACTCAGTAGGTGCGCACTTTTTAACTTTATTGCACGACAAAGCACCGAGTGAGTTGTTTGCACAAGTAATGAATGTGTCGCTAATTTTATACGCAGAGCATGAGTTTAACGCCTCTACGTTTACGGGGCGCGTATGTGCATCTACTTTGTCTGATATTCATTCTTGTGTAACCGGTGCAATAGGCACTCTGCGCGGGCCACTGCATGGTGGTGCAAACGAAGCGGCTATGGATATGATTCAAGGTTTTAAAAGTGCTGATCATGCCGAGCAAGAAATTATGGGTATGCTAGAGCGTAAAGATAAAATTATGGGCTTTGGCCACGCTATTTACCGAGAGTCAGACCCACGTAACGTTATTATTAAAAAGTTCTCTGAAAAACTAGCTAAAGAGGTGGGCGATGATGTGCTTTACCCTGTGTCGGTTAGGTGTGAAGAGGTTATGTGGCGCGAGAAAAAACTGTTTTGTAATGCTGATTTTTTCCATGCATCGGCGTATCACTTTATGGGTATTCCCACTAAGTTATTTACGCCAATATTTGTGATGAGCCGTGTTACAGGCTGGACAGCACATGTTAAAGAGCAGCGCGCTAATAACCGTATTATTCGCCCAAGTGCAGATTACACAGGGCCAGAGGCACGCAGCTACACGCCAATAGAATCAAGAGGCTGATTAGTTACACATAATACCAATCCGTAATCATACTTAATTTAACGGATTGGTATAGGGTGAGCAATACGCTCACCTTTTGCCTTTTATTTCCCGTCACTTATTAGCGAACCTGTATTATGACCATAATTAATAACACCCAATACCGAAAACCCTTACCCGGCTCAAATGTGGATTACTACGATACGCAAGAAGCCGTTGATGCAATTAAGCCAGGTGCATATGCCACTTTGCCTTATACCTCACGCGTACTGGCCGAAAACCTAGTGCGCCGCTGTGAGCCTGATATGCTAACCGATGCGCTTACTCAGCTTATTGAGCGTAAACAAGATTTAGACTTTCCTTGGTATCCGGCGCGTGTAGTATGCCACGATATTTTAGGCCAAACCGCCTTGGTTGATTTAGCAGGCCTGCGCGACGCCATTGCCGCAAAAGGTGGGGATCCGGCAAAAGTGAATCCGGTGGTACCTACACAACTTATCGTTGACCACTCTTTAGCGGTAGAGCACGCAGGCTTTGACCCAGACGCATTTGAAAAAAACCGTGCCATAGAAGACCGCCGTAACGATGACCGTTTTCATTTTATTAACTGGACTAAAACCGCCTTTAAAAATATTGATGTTATTCCGCCTGGTAACGGCATTATGCATCAAATTAACCTTGAAAAAATGTCGCCAGTTATTCAAAACCGCGATGGTATTGCGTTTCCTGATACCTTAGTGGGTACCGACAGTCACACCCCGCATGTTGATGCTCTTGGCGTGATTGCTGTAGGTGTAGGCGGGCTTGAAGCTGAAAGCGTTATGCTTGGCCGTGCCTCATACATGCGCTTGCCTGACATAGTTGGTGTTGAGCTAACAGGCACTCGCCAACCTGGTATTACCGCTACAGATATAGTATTGGCTATTACCGAGTTTTTACGCGAGCAGCGCGTGGTATCGACCTATTTAGAATTTTACGGCGAAGGTGCAGATGCACTAACCCTAGGCGACAGAGCAACTATTTCAAACATGACGCCAGAATTTGGTGCCACTGCAGCCATGTTTTATATAGACGATAAAACAATCGATTATTTGCGTTTAACAGGGCGTGATGAAGAGCAAATAGCGCTTGTAGAAAACTACGCTAAAACGGCTGGCCTTTGGAGCGATAGTTTAACAACCGCAAAATATGAGCGGGTGCTTAAATTTGATTTATCGAGTGTTGGACGCAATATTGCTGGGCCTTCAAACCCACACCGTCGTGTATCCACGAGCGATTTAGCCAAAGAAGGTATATCTGGCGTTGTTGAAAACGAAGAAGGCTTAATGCCAGATGGCGCGTGTATTATTGCTGCTATTACCAGTTGTACTAACACTAGTAACCCGCGCAACGTAATTGCTGCCGGCTTACTTGCACGTAACGCAAATGCCAAAGGGTTAATGCGTAAACCCTGGGTTAAAACGTCATTAGCACCGGGTTCAAAAGCGGTGCAATCATACCTAGAAGAAGCAAAATTACTCCCTGAACTTGAAAAACTTGGCTTTGGTATTGTGGGTTTTGCTTGTACTACCTGTAACGGCATGAGTGGCGCGCTTGACCCTGTAATTCAACAAGAAGTGATAGATCGCGACTTATACGCAACAGCGGTACTTTCGGGCAACCGTAACTTTGATGGGCGTATACATCCGTATGCTAAGCAAGCCTTTTTAGCGTCACCGCCATTAGTGGTGGCTTACGCTATTGCCGGTACTATTCGTTTTGATATTGAAAAAGGTGTACTAGGGAAAGATCAAAATGGTAACGACATAACGCTAAAAGATTTATGGCCAAGCGATGAAGAAATAGATGAAGTAATCAAACAAAGTGTAAAGCCAGAGCAATTTAAAAAAGTGTACGAACCTATGTTTGATTTAACCGTAGATTACGGTGAAGACAACGACCCGCTATACAATTGGCGCGAGCAAAGTACCTATATTCGCCGCCCGCCATACTGGGAAGGCGCCCTTGCAGGTGAGCGAACCATGACCGGCATGCGCGCCCTTGCTGTACTTGGCGATAACATTACAACGGATCATTTATCGCCTTCAAACGCTATTATGGCAAGTAGTGCCGCAGGTGAATACTTAACTAAAATGAATGTTCCTGAAGAGGATTTTAACTCGTACGCAACGCACCGAGGCGATCACTTAACAGCGCAGCGCGCTACATTTGCAAACCCTAAATTGTTAAACGAAATGGTGCGTGATGAAAACGGCGAAGTTAAACAAGGTTCATACGCACGATTAGAGCCACAAGGTACTAACACACGTATGTGGGAAGCAATCGAAGCTTATATGCAGCGTAAACAACC
>NZ_DCYU01000104.1:0-9753 GCF_002331165.1 Pseudoalteromonas sp. UBA2102 | reverse complement strand
GTAAGGCTTGCAGGCGTTGAGGTTATAGCCGCAGAGGGCTTTGAGCGTATTCACCGTACTAACTTAATTGGTATGGGTGTATTACCGCTTGAGTTTAAACCTGGCACTACCCGCAAAACGCTTAACATTGATGGCAGCGAAAGCTTTGATGTAAAAGGCGAGCCAACACCAGGTGCAACGCTTGATTTAGTGATTACACGTAAAAACGGTGAGGTTCTAACAGTACCTATGAAATGCAGATTGGATACCCAAGAAGAACTTTCTATTTATGCCGCTGGTGGTGTATTACAGCGCTTTGCGCAAGACTTTTTAGAAGCTACGCAATCAGCATAAGGGGCGTACATTATGTTTAAACCACAAATTAAAGTGCCAGCAACTTATATGCGCGGCGGCACCAGTAAAGGTGTATTTTTTAAGTTAACCGACTTACCCAAACCTGCCCAAGTGGCAGGTGAGGCGCGCGACAATTTACTGTTACGCATAATTGGTAGCCCCGACCCATATGGCAAACAAACCGATGGTATGGGCGGAGCAACATCAAGTACTAGTAAAACGGTTATTTTAAGTAAAAGCGAGCAACCTAACCACGATGTGGATTATTTATTTGGCCAAGTGGCAATAGATAAACCTTTTATAGATTGGAGCGGCAATTGCGGTAATTTAACCAGCGCAGTAGGTGCGTTTGCTATAACGAACGGCTTAGTTGATAAAAGCACAGTACCCGACAACGGTGTAGCCGTGGTGCGAGTATGGCAGGCTAATATTAAAAAAAGCATTTTAGTTCATGTACCTATCACCAATGGCGAAGTGCAAGAAACTGGCGATTTTGAACTTGATGGCGTGACCTTTGCTGCTGCCGAGGTAAAGCTAGAGTTTTTAAGCCCCGCCGATGGTGAAGGGGCGTTATTCCCTACAGGCAATGTAGTAGATGACTTAGAAGTACCAGGTGTTGGTACTTTAAAAGCCACTATGATAAACGCGGGTATTCCTACTGTATTTATTAATGCCGCGGATATTGGCTATAGTGGCACTGAGCTGCAAAGCGATATTAATAACGATACTGACGCACTTAAAAAACTTGAAACTATTCGTGCCTATGGCGCAGTCAAAATGGGGTTAATAGCTAATATTAACGAAGCTCAAACACGCCAACATACACCTAAAGTAGCCTTTGTGGCAGCGCCATTAGATTATAACGCGTCAAGTGGTAAGTTTATTGAAGCTACAACAATTGATTTATTAGTACGTGCTATGTCTATGGGCAAGCTTCATCACGCTATGATGGGCACAGCCGCAGTAGCTATTGGCGCAGCCGCCGCTATTGAAGGTACGCTTGTTAATGTGGCCGCAGGTGGCGGGACATTGAACGAAGTTAACTTTGGTCACCCCTCTGGCACGCTAAAAGTAGGCGCAGAAGCTAAAAAAATAGCTGGAGATTGGCTAGTTACCAAAGCAAGTATGAGCCGCAGTGCTCGTGTGCTTATGGAGGGCGTAGTTAAGGCTTTGCAATAAGCTGATTTTAACGTTTTATATTGAGTCATTAACGCTATCCCTAGTTGTTATTGACTCTTAAAATGTTTAGTTTTAAAACTAAACAACGTAAACATTGTGTTTAATAAATCCCCCTTCCAAAAACCTACAAAACTAATTCTTTTTCATTATATCAGCACTTAGATGGTTTTTTTTTAACGTATCTGACGCATTTACTTGAAGAATATTATTAACAAACTAAATTAAATGTAATATTCACTTAATATAGTGGATATATGGTACGCCAGAGCGATGCTTCTTAATGGTTTTAACATATGTTATTGAAAAATAGTAAAGCCTATGAAGAAGCGTTGTTTAAACTTAGGTAAAAATTTGTACTTGAAATGTATAAAAATGTAGCAAAAACTCATTACTTAATGTTACTTTAATCAATAAGTAACAAAGGTTGTTATTGTGTGTCTGTTTATGTTTTTTGTAAACTTTCACACGTATATTTTATAAAATATTTTCTGATACTCATTGCAGGCTATCAAGGAGAAATAAATGGCACAGCGTATGAATAGAATTACCCCAATTGCAGCATCTGTTGCACTTACCCTAGGTTTAGCGGGTTGTGGTTCAGACAACGACGGCAACACTTACGTTCCTCCAGTTGAATCTGTTACTTCATCTGATGACGCTCAATTTAACGTAGAAATAACAGGTAAAGCTGTTAAAGGTGCAATGAAAGGTGCCGTTGTTAGCGTGATGACACTTGATGAAACAGGGCAAAGTGTTCCAGTTGCATTTAGATTAGAAGCATCAGCAGAAGCTGAAACGTTTACCGGCGAAGCAACTTCTCAAGATGCGGCAGATGCTGCAGTAGAAGCTAGCAAAATAGCAGGTAACCCAGATGCGCTAGTAACCGGCGATAATGGTAGCTACAGCATTTACCTTGAAGATGACTTTACAGGCCCTGTATATATTACAGTGACTACTGCTGAAGAAGGCGATGATAGCTTCTTACGTTGTGATGCTTACATTGGTTGTGGAACTTACGATGATGCGCCAGAAGCAGATGACGTAAACGATGGCGATACTAACATTGAGTTTGGTGAATGGTACAAAGCCGACTTAGAGCTTTCTGTTGTTAAATATGTAGCTGCAGCAGAAGCCGACTCATCTGATACGAGCGGCGCAGCAGGCGATGCAAACGTAGCACGTTCGTTTAAAGCGAATGTAACCTTTTTAACTACGCTGGTTGCTCAAGCTCTACTTGAAGCCGAAGGTGAAGTTGACGCTGATGCTATTGCATCAACAAGCTTAAATACAGTGTTCCAAGTTTTTGGACCAGATGCAGCGGTATTATTGTCAGCGCTTATTGGTGACTTATCAAACGGTGGTGCAGTAGATTTAAGTGATGTAGACGGTGAAGAAAGCCTTTCACAAGGCGTGTTGATGATTGCGCAGCTGTCGTCTTCGGTTCAAGGTTTACCATCGATTTCTGATACTATAGCAAGCATTAAAGCTGGTATTGCAGCAGGTACTTTAAGTACAACTGATATTGCAGCAACCTTACAAACAGCCGTTTCTAGTACTGCAAGCGTGTTTGTAGCTATTGCAACGGGTGATGAAGATGCTATTAAAGCGGCATTAGAAGCAGCCTACTTAGCAAATAACCCTAATGCATCAGCTGCCGATATTGCTACATTTGCAGAAAACTCTGCTGGTATTGCAGCTAAAGCAAAAGAAGCAAAAGACAACGCAGTTAAAAATGGCGCAGCAACCGATGCAGAGCTGGCAGAACTTGCAGGTACTGTGCAAGAAGCTCTAGAAGAGTTGGGTTGTACTGGCGATGAGTGTGTTGCAGGCGATGACTTTTTTGCAGATTTAGCAGTTGCTTTATCAGCGCAAATTGATGCATCTTCTACTGAGCTTACTGCTCTTCAAACATCTATAGATACTGCTGAAGAAATGCTTGCTGATGTTCAAGAAATGGGTGGTGCCGTAACTGACGCAGCTACTGCAATTGAATTTGTTGCAGCTGTAGCTGCACTTGAAAATGAAGCTGAAGCAGCGGATTTATCAACGGCAACAAACAAGGTTTATGTGCAAGCACAAAGCTATGTTAGCACTGCGTCTTTACTTGTAGCTCAAAGCTCTGACTACCAAGGCATACTAGATACTGCAATTGATTTACAAGACGCTGCTTTAGAAGAAGTAGAAAACGTAAGCACATACGATTTAGCACTTGCGCAGTTAGTACTTGATGCAGAAGCCGCTATTACTGAGTATGAGATTGAAGTAGAAGCCGCTAAAGAAATTGCTTTGAATACTGCAGATGTTGCAGATGAAAAGAAAGCCGCTGCAGATACAGCAGAAGCCGCTTCAACAAGTGCACTTGCTGATGCGCAAGCTGCTGTTGACTCGGGTGACGATGCACAAGCAACTGTTGAATTAGTTGATGCTGCAGTAACTGCTGCGTCAGATTTTTCTGCTGCTGTAGATGCACTAGAGCTTGCGATTGAACAAGCACTAGAAGCAGCAACTGAATATGAAGCTGTAGCAGTAACTGAAGCTGATATGGCTGAAGCCGCTGATTTAGTTGAAAGTGCAGAAATGATGGCCGAAGCTGCTGAAACTCAGGCTGAACTTGCAAACGAGCAACTTGTAACAGCACTTAGCCTTCAAGCTGAGGCCGATCTTGCAGTGGCAACGGCATCTGTTAAAGAAACATCAGAATCTCTTTCAACGATGACGGTATTAACAAGTACCGGTGGTGATGCACTTTACGACACAGCTGAAGTGTTATTTGATGTATTTGAAGAGCTTGCCGATATGGGTAACTCTGGTGAAGGTACTTCAACAACGCATCCTGAGTGGGCATACGACTACAGCTTAGATGATTTAACGCTAATGCTTACAAACTCGACTACAGGTAGCATGATCACAGCGTCTGCTGCGTATCAAGATAACCAATTGGTTGTTGCTTGGGGCGGTATGCTAACCACTGAAAGCGATGCAACTGTTGAGCTTGTTACAGGCGATGTAGCCGCAGATGCACTTGAAGAGTGTCAAGCATTTGCTGATGGTACAATTACTGACTCTACACAAATTGATTCGTGTTTAGTATTTACGTTTGACGGTGCTGTAAATGCAGATACGGTTGACGATGCTGAACTAACTATGGCACAGGCGTGGAACCGTGTTGAAATTGAGGACGGTGACTCAGACTTTATGGGGACGCTAAACCTAAGCGGCATGGAAGAGACAGACATGGCTATGCTAGAACTAGCAGGTATGTCTGGCGACTTAGACTTTAGCGTAATGTCTGAGGTGGATAGCAGTGGTGATGAAGATATGACCATGCTTGAAATTAAAGTTAACGGTGACGCTGCAATGGGTTACACGCTGTCTATGTCGGGTACTGAATCAGCTGGTTACATGGGCGATGTTAAAGCTATGTACGATGGCATGATGATGACCTTTGGTACAGCAACTAAGGTAACAAATGGTGTTTCAATTACTTACATTGATGATGAAGTAATTGATTACACAGATGTGACTTTAATTGACTCATCTAACTAATACTTAAACTATAAAAGGGAAAAGCTGTGTGCTTTTCCCTTTTTTTATAGAAAGCGATTAAATTATGAAAAAAAAAATTCTCTTGTTAGGATTTTCAACTGCTCTACTTTCACCTCTAGCTTCTGCAAATAATCAATTTCAAATATTAACTCACTTTGACGCCGAAATTTACACTGAGGCACAGCCAGTACAAGCATTTGTAGATGATTTTGACGAGCCTATTAAGTCTGGCGATAGTGCATTTACTTATAATATTTTTGAAATTGGTGTGGGTTACAACAATTTTAAAGTTGGTTTGCAGAGCCGTTATGACTACGTACTTAATTTTGATCCCGATACTGCACTTTATACTTATTTAGAAAAAAACGATTTACCCTTTGAAGAGCGTTTTTACACGTATCAGCTAAATGCTAAGCAAGTGACCTCTAATGGAGTGTTTGTTTCATACGATTTTAAATTTTTAGATAAAAACGCGCTAACTATTACACCAAAAGTGTCTGTTTTTGCCAGTACACATTTTCAAGATGCCTCAGTAGATGGGCGAGTGTTTAGTGACGATGTAGAAGGCAGCATTACTGCTGATTATAATTTTTCGAAAGATATTTTATTTAAAAAATTTACTCCCTCGCAAAACCCTGAAGGCCTAGGCTATAGCTTAGATATTTTTGCTGATTGGCAAGTAAATGACGATTTAAAAGTAGGGCTAAGTGTAAAAGATCTGCTTTATAAAACTGACTTTGATGATACAGGCGCGGTAAAAGGGCAAACAACAGAAATCCCTTTCAGTGAAGATGAAAGTGGTAATGTCACCTCTACACCGACAGTTTCTCTTCAAACATCTGCTTTTGGTAATACCCAGTCACACACACTTGATATGGAAATGCGTATTACCGCCTTTGCCGATTATCGAATCAACCGCCGATATTCAACGGCGCTTACAATCAAACAGTACGACGAAGATACATTTAGTCAGCTAAAAGGGCGTATTCATTTTTGGGATCATTGGAAAGTACAAGCTGGCTATGAAACAAAAAGTGAAGCGTTTTTAGTCGGTATTGAAAACGAGTACTTTGGTCTTAATTTACAAACCGACAGCTTAGATTTAGATAAAGCTTATTATGCGAATGTAAATTGGTACATGAACATTAAGTTTTAAGGAATGAAGATGTTAAAAAAACTTTTACCTTTGTCAGTTGCTCTAGCGCTTAGTGGCTGCGGTGGCTCTTCAAATGACAGTAGTGACGAAGCGGTTGAAATAAGCGTAGCATCTACCTCTACCGTAAACTTTTATGTACCTCAGTGGCAATCAGCCAAAGGTACCCTTAATCAATTAGACAGCCAAGGCAATGTGGTTGAGTCTGTCGCGGTCGAAAACATAAATACCGCCAGCGTGAGTGTATCGCCTCTTAATTTTTATACATTTGAATTTATACCTGACGATAGCGCCTTGCCATGCCCACGCTTTACAGGCTGCGGCAGAACGCTTCGCGGCGATGTAAACGATATAAACGAAAACCGTTTAATTGATTTTGAAGAGATAACCGGCGTTAATTTAAACTATGCCGCCCGTGCCTATGTTGCGCCAGGCGTTAATGAGGTGTTTTTCTCGCCATTGAGCACCGCAATTACGAATGCAAATATTGACGCGACCCTTGCAAGTTTATCTGCGAGTCCTTTTTATCAGCTTACACATAGTAGCTTGAGTAATACACTAGAGGCAGAAATTGTAGCTAATGCATTTACGTATAGCGCTATCGTCGCTGGTGTGTCTGTTGAAGGATTTGATTTAGCCACTGCATTTGATGATTTTATCACCCAGCAGGATGATACAAGTGCTTGGCAAACTTACAGCAGTTTAGCTGATCAATACATCGCAGATAACCTTTACAGTGAACAAGGAAATGGTTTAATTCAAAGTGTAGCCGGGCAGGTTAAGCAAACTATTGCGAGCGTGACTAGTTATACCAATTGGCAACAAAAAGTTGAAACTGAGCAAGCATTAGAGTCACGCGAATTACTCGAAAATATAAGAGATGCGCTAGGTGTTATTCGCTTACAGGACACAACCTACGCAGATGATTTAGACGCGAAGCTTGCACAACTAGAAAGCGCACTTGATGACGATACGCAGCAAACTATTACCGTGCTTGCAGAGGTAATTAATGAGGTACTCATAAATTACTCCCCACTTGCAGAAGTATCTGCGAGCGAAGGGCAGTACACGTTACGTAATCTTGATATTAGCTATTCAACCTCACCCTACGAATGGCTAATTACCGGTACCTATGATGGCTTGCCAGTAAATATAGACATGTCTATCCCCACATTTAGAATAAGCGGTGTACTTGGTGATAAAATAGAAGGGGTAATGAGCGCTTCTGTTATTAATGGCGATACGCGCTTAGATGTTGATGTAAGTGAACTGCTGGTGGAATTTGATGGGGTAAGTGAGCAAAGTGAATTATTACCCGATGCACAAACAGGCATTGCTAATATTACCACTGACGTAGTTATTGCTAAGCAATCAGGCGAGCTTACTGGTGAGATATCATTAGATCTAAATCGATTTGTTACTGCGTTTGCGCAGGAAGTTACGTCTTTATCTGCCTTTGATTTTGCTGGCCAATATCAAAGTGATATTCAAACTACGCCTTTTCATATTACAGCATTAGAAGCTTCGCCACTGACGGGTGAGGAAAACGATGATTTAATGTTTGGCCTAGAACTGGCTCTGCCATTAGGTGGTGCGAGTGACTTTAGCTTAGCGTATGTAGGTGATGTTATTGATTTATCGCAGCTTACTAGTAGTGATGTATTTATTAGCGTAAAACAAAAAGCCTTAGATTTACGCATTAGAGAAGTAAATAGCAATATTAGTTTAACCGCAAAAGGTGAAAACGGTCGCTGGCTTGATGTAAAACAAGCTGGCAGCAACTACAGCGGTGGCTTGTACTTAGGCGATACAAAAATTGCGGATGTAACCGCAGTACGTGGTATTCCTGGGGTATTATTTCCTAATGGTGATTTTGAGTCGTTATTTTAATAGCGGTTTAAACCTAAACTTAAGCCCAGCAAGTTGCACATACTTGCTGGGCTTTTTTATTACTCGTGCTTATATACTACCTAACTAAGCAAATTGGCATAAGTTATAGTAGCTCTATTTCTACGGTTTCGTCTTTTTCAATATTGCCACTTTCGGCGGGCACCACAATAAGGCAATTTGCGTGGCTAAGCGATGAGAGTACCCCCGAACCTTGCTTATTTATAGGCGTTACCAGTAGGTTATTGTTTTCGTCGGTACTGGCAATACCGCGTTGAAAGTCGGTACGGCCGGGGCGCTTTTTAATCAGCGCTGTGGTGGTTGCTTTTAAACGTAACTTAGCAGTATGTTCATTTCCTGAAAGCTTTGTAAGGGCTGGCTTTACAAGTCGCTCAAGCGTAACGGCTGCCGATACGGGGTTACCTGGTAAACCAAAAAAGTAGCTGTTAGGTAATTTACCAAAAGCAAAGGGTTTACCCGGCTTCATGGCAATTTTCCAAAAATGGATATCGCCAATTTCATTTAATACTTCTTTAGTAAAATCGGCTTCGCCAACCGATACACCACCAGAGCTTATTACGGCATCGGCTAGCTCGTTTGCTTTTAAAAACGTGTTTTTAATGAGCGTTTTATCATCGGGAATTATTCCAAAATCAATCACTTCTATATTGTTATCATTAAGCTCGCTTAATATAACAGCGCGATTACTTTCATAAATAGCACCTGCAGGAAGGGCATTGCCAGGCTCTATAAGTTCATCTCCTGTAGAAAATACCGCGACCTTTAGTGTTTCATATACACTTACTTGGTTAATACCAATAGAGGCAAGTAAGCCTACATCTACCGCTTTTAGTTTTCTGCCCGCTTTAAAAACAACACTATTTTTTGCAATGTCTTCACCTGCAAAGCGCACATTATTATTGAGCTCAATATGACCTGTAAATGTTATTTTATCGTTATCTACGCTGGCGTTTTCTTGCATAACTACCGCATTAGCGCCAGGGGGCAGGGCAGCGCCGGTCATAATTCTAACGCATTGCCCAGGTGTTAAGGTGTTTTTAAAGGTTTGCCCAGCAAATACACTGCCTACTTGCTGATAAGTTGTTAGCCCTTCGCTTAGGCAAAGTGCATAGCCATCCATTGCCGAATTATCGTGAGCAGGCACATTTATATTGGATTTAATATCGCTTGCTAAAACACGGCCAACACTGTGCATTATTGAAATGGTTTCTGCGGCTTTATTAAAGTTAATAGCGCTTAGCATGTTACTAATTGCGGTTTCTACTGGTAATAAACCAGGTGCATTGCATACATCGTTCATATATATTGTTTTTTATAATGTGTCTGATTTTTAAAACAATACTTATAATGTTAAAGCTTTACAATACATGGTGTGGTTATTTGTTATTACTGTTAGTGGTATTTAGCAATCCTCTTAACGCAAAAGAAACGCTGCATATAGCCGTTGCGAGCAATTTTAAACCTGTGCTGCAAACGCTGGTAACTAACCCAGCCCTGAAAAATATTAATATTAAAATATCAGCTGCTTCTAGCGGCGTATTACACTCACAAATTATGCACGGTGCACCGTACGATATATTTTTATCAGCCGACGCTGCACGCCCACACGCACTGATCAAAGACGGCTTTGCACT
>NZ_DCYU01000082.1:0-6149 GCF_002331165.1 Pseudoalteromonas sp. UBA2102 | reverse complement strand
CTCTTTCATACGGTCCATTAATGCGGGGCCTGTTAAACCGTGCGCATCGCCTGGCCAGTTTTCAACTTCAGTTGTGGTCGTTAATTGGCCACCTTGTTGAATACCGGTAATTAAAACTGGGTTTAAATTTGCACGCGCTGCGTAAACCGCGGCAGTGTAACCCGCAGGGCCTGAGCCTAAAATTAGTAACTTAGAGTGTTTTGCTTCAGTCATGATCTTTTCCTAAACGTTTAATACTGAACTTAATGGCTTCGATTCTAAGAAAAACAAGGCACAAGTAAACAAATTATGTGAATATTTTTTTCTGACAAAATTAAAAGCTGTGCAATATTATGTACTGACCTTGCAATAAATGAAAAAAAGCCTGTGTTAAGGTTAAAAAACAAACAGATGAGCAACAAAGCTTCGTTAATTCATGACCCGTTAGTATTTTTTTGATATGTTTTACCTAATTTTATTTGTCACTGATAGATTATGTGACCTTAGTGAATAGGCAACTATGTTATTTTGGCAGGAAAAACCCGCATTTGGGTTGACTTCAAAAGACGTTAACGTCTTAACCAACGCACAAGAGTACCGTACGCAATTGCTACGTTTAATTAGCAATGCAAAACAAAGAATCTACATTACGGCACTTTATTTACAAGATGACGAAGCAGGGCGTGAAATACTCGAAGCGCTGCATCGTGTGTCGTTGGCAAACCCCAACCTTGAAATAAAAGTGTTGGTTGATTTTCATCGTGCTCAACGTGGTCTTATTGGTGCAAAAAAATCAGACGGTAACGCAAGTTTATATTGTGACTATTTAGAAAAATTTAAATCGAACGTACAGGTTTACGGTGTACCGGTCAAAGCCAAAGAGTTGTTTGGTGTGTTACACCTTAAAGGCTTTGTTGTAGATGATACTTTATTATACAGCGGCGCCAGCTTAAATAACGTGTACTTACAATATCACGAACGCTACAGGCTCGACCGTTATTTTTTAGTTGACCAAGCAGCACTGTGCGACTCTGTGGTTGATTTTATTGAGTCTAAGCTAATAGGCTCGCAAGCCGTGCCACGTATTGATACACGCCCGCTTAAGCGCTTAATAGACTTTAAGTTTGAACAAAAGCAATTAATGCGCGAGCTCAAGTCGGCCAGTTATGCAAACCCAACTACGCCCAATAACGACCCACTCGGTGTGCGTTTGTTTTTAGGTTTAGGGCGTCGTAATAATAGCCTTAACCGATTAATTAAAAATTTGTTTGATACCACAGAGCAAGAGCTTGTACTTTACACACCGTATTTTAATTTTCCGGCGCCGCTTATGCGCTCGCTTCGTAGATTATTAAAACAAGGTAAGCAGGTAACCATTGTCGTGGGTGATAAAACGGCGAACGATTTTTACCTGCCGCCAAGTGAGCCGTTTAGTAAAATTGGTGCATTACCGTATTTATACGAAACCATTTTGCATAAATTTGTAAAATCGCAAAAGCGCCATATAGATAACGGCAATTTAAACGTGTACTTATGGAAGCACAATAGTAACTCGTTTCACTTAAAAGGTATTTGCGCAGACCGACAACGCCACTTATTAAGCGGCCACAATCTTAATCCGCGAGCGTGGGGGCTAGATATTGAAAACGGTATTTTAATTGAAGACCCACAGCAAAGTATTATGCAAGCCATAGATAACGAAAAGCAGGAAATTTTAAAACACTGCCGCCGTTTAACTGGTCCAAATGATTTAGAAACAGTAGAAGATTACCCACAGCCGGTTAAAAAGCTACTTGGTCAGGCTAAACGCGTAAAAGTAGATTTTATAATTAAGCGTTTTATATAAATTAATTTATATAGTCGAAATTTAGATACAAAAAAAGCAGCTAATTAGCTGCTTTTTTATTGTTTGTAGTTAGGTGACTATTTTATTCAATAACACCTAACGACTAAACGCAAAATTACGCGTTTTCTACTGCAGTACGAGGATCAACATATTCCATGTTGAACGCTTCTGCTACTTCTTTGTAAGTTACTTGGCCTTTAATTACGTTTAAGCCTTTTAAGAAGTGCGCGTCATCAAGTAGTGCCTTTTTGTAACCTTTGTTTGCAAGGTTAATAATAAACGGCAGTGTTGCATTATTAAGTGCAAACGTAGATGTACGTGGTACTGCACCAGGCATGTTAGCAACACAGTAGTGAACAACTTCATCAACAATGTATGTTGGATCCGCGTGTGTGGTGGCTTTAGAAGTTGCAATACAACCACCTTGGTCAATGGCAACATCCACAATTGCAGCGCCTGGCTTCATTGCTTTAATGTGTTCAGCTGTAACAAGCTTAGGTGCCGCTGCACCTGGGATTAATACGCCACCAATTACTAGGTCTGCTTCTAAAACGTGTTTTTCTAATGCGTCAGCCGTTGAGTAAATCGCTTTAACTTTGTTACCAAACTGCGCGTCTAGTGAACGTAACACATCGATGTTGCGGTCAAGTACTACAACGTCTGCGCCCATGCCTACAGCCATTTGCGCTGCACTACGACCCACCATGCCGCCGCCAATAACAACAACTTTTGCAGCTTCAACACCTGGTACGCCGCCAAGTAGCATGCCACGACCGTGGTTAGATTTTTCAAGCGCTTGAGCACCAGCTTGAATAGACATACGACCTGCTACTTCACTCATTGGTGCAAGAAGCGGTAAGCCGCCACGCGCATCAGTCACTGTTTCGTAAGCAATACAAATCGCTTTGCTTTTAACAAGGTCTTCAGTTTGTGGAAGATCAGGTGCAAGGTGAAGGTAAGTAAATAAAATTTGGTCTTCGCGTAGCATTGCACGCTCAACAGCTTGTGGCTCTTTTACTTTTACGATCATGTCTGCTTTTGCAAAAACATCAGCTGCAGTGGCTAAAATTTCAGCGCCAGCTTGTGTGTAATCTTCGTTAGTAAAACCAATGCCCATACCTGCATCTGTTTCAACAATCACTTGGTGGCCGTGATTTACTAATTCACGAACACTCGCAGGAACCATACCTACACGGTATTCATGGTTTTTAATTTCTTTAGGTACACCAATAATCATAAAATTTGCCTTATTAAGAACGGATTAACATTTTTCACTATTATATTCATCATAAGGCAGTGTGTCTCACCTTTTTTAAATGGCTAGCTAGTGTTATTATCTAAATAATAAAAATAAACAGAACATTAAACTAGTTGGGTGTATGCATCAGTTATTAGATAGAATTGACCGTAAAATTTTAATGGAATTACAGCACGATGGACGCCTTTCTAATGTAGAACTGGCCCGACGAGTTGGCCTGAGCGCCACGCCCTGTCTGGAACGCGTAAAAAAGTTAGAACGTGAAGGCTACATACTTGGCTACAAAGCGGTGGTTGATCCGGCAAAGCTTGGCCAAGGCTTATCTGTATATGTTGAGGTAACCATTACCAAAACATCGCCCGACGTATTTGATGAGTTTAGTGCGGCGGTTAAACAGCACGAAGAGATAATAGAGTGTCACTTGGTATCGGGTAATTTTGATTTTTTATTAAAAACACGCGTAAACGATATGTCAGAATACCGCGGAGTACTAGGCGACATTCTTTTAAAGCTGCCAAACGTGAGTGAAAGCCGCACCTATGTAGTAATGGAAGAAGTAAAAGGTGAAGACGGCGTAATTATTCGCCCTTACATAGCGTAAATTTAACCGCAAAAGATAAACACACTTTAATTTATAAAAACTTGTTCATAATCAGGCCATACACATTAAGATAAAGTGCATCAAATTGCATTTCCTGCTAAGGTATTTGATTGCAAGCAAGTGCCAATAGAACAATAAAGAGGGATAGGAAGTTATGCGCCTAAATGGTGTGCAAAGACTATTAGAAACAGGGCTGATCATCAGCACCTTTGCGGCAATATTTATTTTATGTGCTTTAATCAGCTTTGATCCTGCAGACCCCGCGTGGTCGCAAACGGGTGAATTTAGAAACGTAAAAAATATTACAGGCACTGCTGGTGCTTGGGTGGCCGATATACTATTACTTTCATTTGGCTGGCTTGCTTATTTAGTGCCGGCCGCTATTCAGCTGTTTGGCTATTTACTGTTTAAGCAACCTCATCGTATTTTACAGCTCGATTACACCACACTTGCCTTGCGTGTTATTGGCTTTGCATTATTTATTACCTCGGCAACGGCAATTAGCAGCATTAACTTTGATGATATTTATAACTTTTCATCTGGTGGGGTAGTGGGTGATGTGATTGCATCGGCCATGATGCCAGCATTTAACTTTACCGGTACCTCTATTTTATTATTGTGCTTCTTTTTTGCTGGGCTTACCTTATTAACCGGCGTGTCATGGGTTGAATTTGTAGACTACCTTGGTGATTTAGTGGTTAGAGGCTACCGCTATGCTTTTAATTACGCCCAAGGTTGGATGCAACGAGAGCGCATTGCGGCAAGCCCTGTACAGGCCGATGCCCAATTTAATGATGACGCTGATAATTATGAGCAAAGCGATACCACACACGAGCAATCATCAGAATTTGAACAAGAACCTGCTAAAAGTAAAAAACCAGCAAAACAAAAAGCCATTACTAAAGAGCAGCCTACCTTTAGCGAGCCGCAAATTAGTGATGATTACAGCCCATTTGATGAGCTAGACGATATACTCGACCAAGAAATTGGCTTTAGCGCCATAGACGATGAGCCTATGGATACAGCAGCTGCGTTAAATGCACTGGATCAAAGCCAAGTTGTCGAGCCTGAAAAACCAGTTACCACGGTGGTATCGCCAGCAAGGCCAATGCCTAAGCCAAAACCTGCGTATCAGCCACCGCCAACAGCTAAAGAAAAGTTTGAAGAGTTACTTGATAAAGAGCCACCACCAGGGCCATTACCATCGCTTGATTTACTCGACAGACCCGACAAAGCAAAAAACCCGATATCACAAGAAGAGCTTGAAAGTGTATCGCGTCTTGTTGAAACAAAATTACTCGACTTTAACGTACAAGCCACTGTAGTAGGGGTATACCCAGGGCCAGTTGTAACACGTTTTGAGCTTGATTTAGCGCCAGGTATTAAGGTGTCTAAAATTACGGGCTTATCAAAAGATTTAGCCCGTTCGCTTTCTGCTATTAGCGTACGTGTGGTTGAGGTGATCCCGGGTAAAACATATATAGGGATAGAGCTGCCTAATAAATACCGCGAAATCGTACGTTTATCTGAGGTCATTAACGCCCCTAAATTTGAGCAAAACCCATCGCCTCTAACCATGGTATTAGGTAAAGATATTGCAGGGCAACCTGTGTGTGCCGATTTAGGTAAAATGCCCCATTTACTGGTAGCCGGTACCACGGGTTCAGGTAAGTCAGTGGGCGTTAATGTAATGATATTAAGCTTACTGTACAAATCGGGCCCTGATGATGTTCGTATGATCATGATTGACCCGAAAATGCTTGAGCTTTCGGTTTATGAAGGTATTCCGCACCTATTGTGTGAAGTTGTTACCGATATGAAAGAAGCGGCCAACGCGCTGCGTTGGTGTGTCGGTGAAATGGAGCGCCGTTATAAGTTAATGTCGGCGTTGGGCGTGCGTAACTTAAAAGGCTACAACCAAAAAGTGATGGAAGCCAAAGAGGCGGGTTACCCAATTCTTGACCCATTATTTAAAGACACCGACGGCATGAAAGAAGGCCCAGACGAGCTAGACAAACTACCAAGCATAGTGGTGGTTATTGACGAATTTGCCGACATGATGATGATTGTAGGTAAAAAAGTTGAAGAGCTAATTGCCCGTATTGCGCAAAAAGCACGTGCAGCAGGCATACACTTAGTACTGGCAACACAGCGCCCATCGGTAGATGTAATTACCGGCTTAATTAAAGCCAATATACCTACGCGTATGGCGTTTCAGGTGTCGAGCAAAATAGACTCGCGTACCATTTTGGACCAGCAAGGCGCCGAAAACCTATTAGGTATGGGTGATATGCTTTATTTACCGCCAGGCACAAGTGTACCAGAGCGTGTGCATGGCGCATTTGTTGACGACCATGAAGTACATGCGGTAGTTAACGATTGGAAAGCACGTGGTAAACCTAATTACATTGATGAAATTTTAAATGGTGATGCAACAGAAGATGTTTTATTACCAGGTGAAACCA
>NZ_DCYU01000088.1:6562-20346 GCF_002331165.1 Pseudoalteromonas sp. UBA2102 | reverse complement strand
ACGCGCTGGATTTAGGTTCCAGTAACTTAGGTTGTGAGAGTTCAAGTCTCTCCTTCCGCACCATGTTCTCGATAAGAACTAAAATAATCAGCTAATTCTTTGTTGGGATATCGCCAAGCGGTAAGGCACCAGGTTTTGATCCTGGCATTCCCAGGTTCAAATCCTGGTATCCCAGCCAATTTCTTCTACCAAAGAAATTGCTATAAAGAATGTCAATATGCAGGAGTATCGGAATTGGCAGTAGTCTTGAATTAGACGCTGGATTTAGGTTCCAATACATTAACACCTGTGTATGTTAAATGCGGGAGTGGCGGAATTGGTAGACGCGCTGGATTTAGGTTCCAGTATCTTAGGATGTGAGAGTTCAAGTCTCTCCTTCCGCACCATGTTCTTATCTAGAACTAAAACTATTCCAAATTTAGCGTTGGGATATCGCCAAGCGGTAAGGCACCAGGTTTTGATCCTGGCATTCCCAGGTTCAAATCCTGGTATCCCAGCCAATTTCTATATTATCCTGTACTCTTCCTCATTAGCATATTTGTGTATAAACTCATTAATGTTTACTGGCTTGCTAAAATAATACCCTTGCAAATAATCACAATCCATTAGCGTTAATGTTTGTTTAAGATCGTTATCTTCTATCCCCTCTGCCACCACTTTACAATTAAGTCGCGTCGCTAAAAACAATGTCGATTCAACAATCGCGTAATCTGCTATTTGAGTCAGCATGTCTTTTATAAATGACTGATCTATTTTTATTTGGCTTATTGGTAATTCTCGCAGTAATACCAAAGAAGAAAAACCTGTACCAAAATCATCTACACTAAATTCAAACCCTCTGCTATTTAGTTTTTGCATCATTGTGCGGGCGGCTTCTAGGTTTGTCATCATGGCGCATTCGGTTATTTCAAAAATAATTGCGTCGCTTAGCGTTGGATCATGCTTTACTAGTTCTTCAACAAACTCATAAAACTCCGGGCTTTCTAAATCTTTAGTAAAAAGGTTTACATGCAACGAACCTATAAACCCAGCTGCTTTTAACACCTTTAAGTGCTTTATTGTTTCTAGTAGCACCCATTTAGAAATATTTAATATCAACCCACTTTGCTCGGCAATGCCAATAAACACCTCAGGGCTAATAAAAGAGCCATCACTTTGCGGCCAGCGTATTAATGCCTCTGCACCATGTACTTCATCGGCTCTGGCATCAAAAATAGGCTGTAAATAAAGCTCAAATTCGTGGTTTTTAATGGCGTGCTTAATACGTGAGGTCATATTTGAAAGCTCACTTGCTCGGGTGCTCAGCGCCTCAAAGTAATGTACATACAGTTGCTGTGTGTCTTTAGCCTCATGCAGTGCTAAGTCTGCTTGCTTTAATAGCTCATTAGCGTGCGACGAGTGATTCGCAAAGGTTGTTATTCCCACAGTCACGTGTACACGTAAACTATGCTCGTAAATATGAAATGGATGTTTGGTTGATTTTTTTATTGCTTCAATACATAAATTAATTGCCTCATTGGCTGAGTTATCAACAATAAGTGCAAATTCATCGCCGCCTAAACGGTACAGCTTGGCTATTCCCACAATATTATGGCTGAGTGTTTTTGAAAAAATGCTTAACAGCATATCCCCTACTTTATTGCCGTATGAGTCATTAATCGATTTAAAGCGGTTTAAATCTATAAGCATTAAATAAAACGAAGGCTCGTACTTAACTTGTTTGTTAAGCACCTGAAAAAACTTTTTTCGATTAGGGAGGCCAGTTAAGCTGTCGTTTTCGGCAAGGGTTCGTTGACGTTTTGCAAAGCGGTCTATTTTTAAAATACTTTTATAACTGAGCTGAATAACTAAATAAACAAAAGCGCCCCCGCCAAATAAAATTAGCGATACGCTCATAGCAATAAATCCAGCTATATCGTTATTTACAAAATAATAAAGTACATACCAATAACCCACTATAAAGCTAAAAATAAGCGCCAGTAGCAAAATCCACGAAACACGGTTAGTTTTTTTACAAATTTTTATTGTTGGCACAATGCTCAGCGTTAGTAGCAAAGCGCCGACAATGAGTATAAAAATAAAAAATTTATCCACAAACACACAACTTTTAATTGGTTAGTAGTTTGAGTATGGCAAAAAAACGCAATAACGGAATAAATTAATAGTGACAACTATGCAGGTGCCCAAGTGGCATAAGAAAGGGAGTGATTGGCCGTGCATTTATTAAATTAGCCAATCACTTAAGTAGATTTAATTAAGCTCCCCACTAATGGCGTATTTTAATACCCAGTTTTTTAAAGGACCGGTATTGTTAGCCATTTTTAAAAACTGACTGCGTGCCCATTTTAGTGGCGTAATTTGATTAGAAAAACCAAAGTAACACGCATCCATCATGCTCATCATTAATAGGTTGGCTTTACGGCGGCTTCGCTCGTATTCTTTTAGTTTTAGCGGACAACCAATATCATCAGCGTCTTCAAGTGCCTGTGCGAGTGCTACCACATCTTGAAAGCCTAAATTAACGCCCTGCCCAGCCAGTGGGTTAATTGTATGAGCCGCATCGCCCACTAACACCAAACGCCTATTAGAGTAATTATTTGCATGCTGACGGGTAAGCGGAAATACCGCATGGTTTTGCACCTCAAAATCCCCTGCAAGAAGCGGAAACTTATTTAAAACATGCGCTTTTATTTGAGCAGCCGTTAACCCTTTAAAGTTTTGTAAGGTATTGGCGCTGTCGTACCAAATTAAATTAGCGTATGGCGCCTGCATAGGTAAAAAGGCTAACGGGCCTGTAGGGGTAAATTGTTGCCACGTTTTTACTTGCTGCGGCGCATCTAGCTTTATTAGTACGCCCATGCAGTGCTGCTGATACTGCCACCCTGTTACACCAATATTTGCCTTTGCTCGTAGCTGCGATTGCCCGCCATCGGCCGCAATAACTAAGTCAGCAGTGTAACGGGTATCGCCATAAATGAGGGTGATTGACGTTGTGTCTTGCTCAATAGCACTTAAAGGTGCTGATTGTTCAATAACCTCAATATTATAATATGCAAACTGCTGCCAAAGGCTTGCTTGTATTAAATTGTTTTCAATTAAATGACCTAAGTGCGAAGTATTAATATCGGCGCAATCAAATAATAGGTTGTCGCCACCGCGCTCAAATGCTTCTAACTGCGTGTAAGGTGCTAATCGATTTTGCCTTAAAATAGGCATAGCCCCTAGCTCGTCCAGCAGGTTTTCTGAAAAACGGTTAATAGCCGATACCCGTATATCTACCTGATCACTTGCTAAAATGGCATCGGCGTTAATCAGTTTTTTTTCTATTATTTGTACTGATTTTCCTTGCTGTGCAAGCTTTATGGCCATGGCCGCACCGACCATCCCCGCGCCTACAACAATCACTTTGTTTTGAGTCATGTTTTTCATCATTTGGTTAATACGTGAAACTGTTTTGATTGTACCGTAACTCGCCGCATTAGTGCGAGAGTATATAACTATCACGCTATTAAACTGCCTGTGTATTGATTTGAGATCACAAACATGAAAACTATACTTGGATCTGGGCGGGTATCCAGCTAAAATACGCGTCCTTTAAGTGAGCAACCTTGCTCCTTAATCCCGTTTTAAGCACATTTTTGTGCCACTACCGAATTGAACACGAGGCTATATTTCAATGAGCAAAAAGCTGCATATCAAAACTTGGGGTTGTCAGATGAACGAGTACGACTCTCAGAAGATGGCTGATCTTTTAGATGCAACCAACGGCTACCAGCTAACGGAAGAAGCAGCAGACGCCGACGTTATTTTACTTAACACCTGTTCAATTCGTGAAAAAGCGCAAGAAAAAGTATTTCACCAATTAGGTCGCTGGAAGTTATTAAAAGACGACAAGCCAGATTTAATTATTGGTGTAGGTGGTTGTGTTGCCTCACAAGAAGGTGACTCTATTCGCCAGCGCGCACCGTTTGTTGATGTTATTTTTGGCCCACAAACATTGCACCGTTTACCAGAAATGATTAAACAAGTGCAAGGCGACAAAGGCTCATCGGTGGTTGATATTTCGTTCCCAGAAATTGAAAAGTTTGACCGTTTACCAGAGCCAAAAGCAGAAGGCCCGTCTGCATTTGTATCAATAATGGAAGGTTGTTCTAAGTACTGTACTTTTTGTGTTGTACCTTACACCCGTGGTGAAGAAGTTAGCCGCCCATTAGATGACGTATTATTAGAAGTTGCGCAACTTGCTGAGCAAGGCGTACGTGAAGTAAATCTGCTTGGTCAAAACGTAAATGCATACCGCGGTGAAACACACGATGGCGAAATTTGTTACTTCTCAGATTTAATCCGTTACGTAGCAGCGATTGATGGCATTGATCGTATTCGTTACACCACCTCGCACCCGGTAGAGTTTACGCCAGATATTATTGATGCGTACGCTGATGTACCAGAGCTTGTTGATCACTTACACCTACCTGTGCAAAGTGGTTCAGACCGTATTCTTAATTTAATGAAACGCGGCCATACAGCGCTTGAGTACAAATCAACAATACGTAAGCTGCGTAAAATTCGCCCTAACTTAAGCATGTCGTCAGACTTCATTATTGGTTTCCCAGGTGAAAGCAAAACAGACTTTGAAGCCACAATGAACCTAATTAACGACATTGGCTTTGATATGAGCTTTAGCTTTATTTACAGTGCGCGTCCAGGTACGCCTGCCGCCGACTTACCTGATGACGTATCAGAGCAAGAGAAAAAAGAGCGCTTATACCTACTACAAAACCGTATTACGCAAATGGCACAACAAATTAGCCGCCAAATGTTTGATACAGAGCAACGTATTTTAGTTGAGGGGCCTTCTAAAAAGAACCCAATGGAATTACGTGGCCGCACCGAAAACAACCGTGTAGTTAACTTTGTTGGCCCACACACAGTGATCGGCCAGTTTGTTGATGTACGTATTACCGAAGCGTTACCAAACTCTTTACGTGGCGATTTAATTCGTACAGAATCAGAAATGAACTTACGTCGTGATATTGCTCCTTCAGCTATTTTAACAAAAGCTGCAAGCGTTGAGCCAAAAATCGATACAACCAACGAAATTGGCGTAGCTACTTTCGTACCGTAGTTGTATAAATTCATTGCGCCAGTAACCCTTACTGGCGCACCCGAATAGGAAGTAATTTTGAGTAATCAGTTAAAAACATTAGAGATTTATTTAGAACCTGCCGACAACAAACGCCTTTCTTCTTTATGTGGCCCGTTTGACGAAAACATCAAACAAATTGAACGCCGCCTAGGTGTTGAAATAATCCACCGCGACAACTTTTTTAAAGTAACAGGTAAACTGCACTCAAGTGCCGCGGCCGTAGACATTTTAAAAAACCTTTATGTTGATACTCAACCTGTTCGTGGCGAAATTGGTGAAATAGAGCCCGACAACGTACATTTAGCCATTACCGAATCAAAAGCCCTAGAACAAGAAGTGCCGCAAAGTGCGTACGGCAAAGAAATGTTTATTAAAACCCGCCGTGGCGTAATTAAACCGCGTAACGACAACCAAGGTTTGTATGTTGCTAATATTTTGCATCACGACATTACCTTTGGTATTGGCCCTGCCGGTACAGGTAAAACCTACCTAGCTGTTGCAGCCGCAGTAGATGCCCTAGAGCGCCAAGAAATACGTCGTATATTACTTACCCGCCCAGCGGTAGAAGCCGGTGAAAAACTGGGCTTTTTACCAGGCGATTTAAGCCAAAAGGTAGACCCATACCTACGCCCTCTTTACGATGCGCTATTTGAAATGCTTGGCTTTGAAAAAGTAGAAAAACTTATTGAAAAACACATTATTGAAATTGCCCCACTTGCTTACATGCGTGGCCGTACACTAAATGATGCGTTTATTATTTTAGATGAAAGCCAAAATACCACCGCCGAGCAAATGAAAATGTTTTTAACCCGTATAGGCTTTAACTCTAAAGCAGTAATAACGGGCGATATAACACAAGTCGATTTACCACGCGGTGCGCGCTCAGGCCTTCGCCATGCAATAGAAGTACTTAGCGATGTTGAAGAAATTAGCTTTAACTTTTTCCAATCCCACGACATTGTTCGCCACCCTGTTGTTGGCCGTATTGTCGAAGCCTACGAGCGCAATGACGAAAGCGAGCGACTAAAGCGTATAGAAAAACAAAAAGCCAAAGAGCAACTTGCCGCTCAACAGCCGCCTTCTACTAAAGAGTAATACCGTGAGCACCGAATTAGATTTACAAATAGCGTGTGAGTTTGACAACCTCCCAAGCGAAGAACAATTTGCACTGTGGGCCGATAAAGCCCTGAGCAAGTTTCGTGATGAGTCTGAGCTGAGTATCGTTATAAGCGATGAAGCCCAATCACAACAATTAAACAACGACTACCGTGGTAAAAATAAACCAACCAACGTGTTGTCGTTCGAATTTGAAGCACCGCCAGGCATTGATTTGCCATTAGTAGGTGATTTAATAATTTGCCCAGCCATTGTATTGGCCGAGGCAATCGAGCAAGAAAAGTCATTTCATGACCACTTTGCCCATATGGTTATTCATGGATGCTTGCATTTACTTGGATTTGACCATATAAAGAGTGAAGACGCTTTTGAGATGGAAAGCATAGAAAAGCAATTACTTGCAGAGCTAAACATAGCTGACCCATACCGGGACGAAATTTAAATTAACGGAGCATTTAGACGCAATGAGCGACGATAACTCGCAATCTAGCCAGGGTTCTTCTGGCAAAACGTGGATGGGCCGCATAGCCCAAATGTTGCAAGGGGAACCCCAGAATAGAGAAGAGCTGGTTGAAGTAATTGCCGACGCGCAAGAGCGTGACGTAATCGACCCAGAAACCAAAGAAATGATTGAAGGTGTGCTTGGTGTATCCAAGCTTAAAGTGCGCGATATAATGATCCCGCGCTCACAAATGGTCACACTTGAGGTCGACAGCCCCCTTGAAGATTTGATCCCCATGATGGTCGACTCCACCCACTCGCGTTTTCCGGTGGTGTGTGAAGACAAAGACCACGTTGAAGGTATTTTGCTCGCAAAAGACTTGCTGCCGCTTATTTTAAATAAAGATGAGCACCTACCCTCACTGCGCGAATATTTACGCCCAGCCATGGTAGTGCCAGAAAGCAAACGCGTAGACACCCTACTAAATGAATTTCGTCAACAACGCTACCACATGGCTATTGTCATTGACGAATACGGCGGTGTATCGGGCCTTGTAACCATTGAAGATATTCTTGAAATAATCGTCGGCGAAATCGAAGATGAACACGACGAAGAAGAAGATCAACAAGATATTCGCCAACTTGCTAAGCATGTATACGTAGTACAAGCGCTCACCCCTGTAGATGACTTTAACGAGTACTTTAAAACAGGTTACAGCACCGATGAAGCCGATACCATTGGTGGCACGGTACTACACGCATTTGGCCATATGCCAAGTCGCGGCGAAACAATTGAAATAGACGACTATCAGTTTAAAGTAACTAATTCTGATAACCGTCGTATTTTACAACTGCAAGTCACCGTTCCTAAGGTTGATGAAAACGACAGTGAAGAAACTACTAACTAAACTCACCCTGTTAGTAAAAGATAAAAAAGCATGGCTCGCACTGGTTGCGGGCCTTATTTTAACTTTTGGCTACGCCCCTTACCAAATTTGGCCCATCGCATTTTTTAGCATTGCCGCCATTATTTTTTGTATTAACCCAAACAACACAGGCAAAGCGCACGCAAAAAGCGCTGCTAAATATGGCTTTATATTTGGCTTAGGTTGGTTTGGCGCGGGTATTAGCTGGGTGCATGTATCTATTGCCACCTTTGGCGGCATGCCGCTTATAGCATCGCTCTCGTTAATGGCTTTACTGTGCTCATATTTAGCCCTGTTTCCGGCGCTGGCGTTTTGGGCTGCAACTCGCTTTGCAAGTGGCCCTAAAAGCATGGGGGCACTTCTAATTGCCACCATAGCCATTAGTGAATACTTACGTGGACACTTACTGACCGGCTTTCCGTGGCTAAGTTTTGGCTATACACAAACAGATGGCCCGCTTAGGCTGCTTGCCCCTTATATTGGCGAATTTGGCTTAACGCTTACCTGTGTTGCCATTGGTTTTGCCCTTTACAGGCTCACCCAAAAAGATTTTAAAACCCCATTAATAAGCGCAGCCGCTTTAGCGTTACTTGTTATTGGCGCATTAAATACCGGTAATAATCACTACTCAGGTAAAGAAATGTCGACCTTATTGGTACAAGGTAATATTAAACAACACCTGCGCTTTGAACCCAGTGAGTTTTGGACCACCATGAGCAAGTACCAAGACCTAACACGCCCACATTGGGATGCCGACCTAGTGGTATGGCCCGAAGCCGCAGTGCCCGAAATAGAAGCCCTTGCCGACACGTACTTAGCCAATTTAGACAGCGCGGCCTCGTTTAATAAAACCGCATTAGTTACCGGTATTGTTGACTACCAGCTCGACACCAAAACCATTTACAACACCCTTATTGTGGTAGGTAATAAAGAGCACAACGACGAGCACGGCCATTACCGCTACCTAGACAAAAACCGCTACCGTAAGCACCAGTTGTTACCTATCGGCGAATTTGTACCATTTCAGGATATATTGCGCCCTATAGCGCCATTGTTTGATTTACCTATGTCATCGTTTACCCGTGGCGATAGAGTGCAAAACAACTTACGCGCCAATGGCTTTAACCTGCTACCTGCCATTTGCTACGAAATAGTATTTGCCGATTTAGTACGCGGTAATTACCAAAGCGACTCTGACTTACTCTTTACCGTAAGTAACGACGCGTGGTTTGGCGATTCAATTGGGCCATTACAACACATGCAAATAGCCCGCATGCGCGCATTAGAGTTACAACGCCCGCTGGTACGTGTTACCAACAATGGCGTAAGCGCCGTATACGACCCAATAAGCCACACACAACAAACCATGCCACAGTTTGAAGCTGCGACCATGAAAGCCGATATAAAGCTTATACAAGGCGACAGCGTGTACAGTCAGCACGGCAATGTGTTTGTATGGGGATTTGTGTTGTTGCTGGGAGTTGGTGGAGTTGGGGTTAGGTTTAGAAAGTGAATGGAAGTTGATAGCTGTCGGTTGTCAGCTATCAGTATATAAATACAACCACAATAATTTAGTAAGGTTTAAACATCAGGGTAATTTTTTATCCATTGATCAGTACACCCTCTTTCAAGATAAATTGAGATTGTTTTCTTTAAAAGGCGAGTTGTCATGTCCATTAATGCAGTTGTTCCCCCGGTAATTGCATTTTTCTCATAAATATAGCGACTTTCAATAAAGGTATGTCGATACTTTTCAATCAGTATCATTGAAAAGTCGCTTGAAAATTTATGCTTAATTGAAGTTGGTAACGCATTAAATAGATACACCAAATCATGTGCATTTTCTTTTTTATTAAGAGCCTTAGCGTTGAATTGATATTTTTCGTTTGTTAATCCATTATTGCTTACTACTTTGCAGTTAAAGCTTTTAAGTAATATCTCCAAAGCTAGTGCTGCATTAGCTATCGAAATACTAATTGAATGACTCCACATAAGCTCTGACGCCTTCAAATATAGATATGATGTTTCAATCATATGAGGAGCTAAAACCCAATCATAGCTGTCATCGTTCATAGCCTTTCCTTAAAAAACATCTGAATATTTTTATTCTATGAAACTAGGTTGCTAGTTCCTTAATAACTCTTTAATCCCATAATACCAACTAAGCGCAGCGACTGTGCCATGAGTTTCATCTTTAAAGTAACGTTGATTAATAATTAGATTATTGCTTGGGTGCGCTTTTAACTTTTTAGCAAACGCTACACCCCATTGGTAATTTGTTTTACCAATTTCGCCAAACGCTTCGTCATTATTTGCAAAGGTAAAATATACATTGCCATTAAGCGGCTTATTTATAAGTTGTTTCTCATCAAAATAACGGTTTAGGTAGTTATTATCCCACAGGTAGGTTGCATCAATTATTAAGTAATCTGTAAATAGCGCATGGTTGCTAAGTAATACATAACTGGCAAATAAGCCACCGAAGGACTCACCTATTAATACGCGTTTAGTTGATGTTCGGTAATTTTTATTAATGAGTGGGATAAGTTCTTTTTCAAAAAAGGCACTGTAATTTGAGGCGTTGCCAATATTTTCAAACTTTTCTAGAAGTTTACCGTTAAATGTCCAATCAACATTGGTTGGGGTAAAATCCCGCTCTCTTATCGCATTTTGACTATTAGGAATGGCTACTATAATTGCTTGTTGTATTTGCTGCTCAAGCCGCTGAGTACTAAGTGCCTCGACTAGCCCAGCGAGAGCTTTTAGGTGTGTTTGGTCACCATCGAGCAAGTAAATAACTGGGTATGACTGATTGGGGTTTTCATTGTAGCTTGGCGGTAAATAAACGCTAAAACTGCGTTGTTCATTTAAAATAACAGACTTAAGCAGATAGGTTTTGGCTAAAGTAATAGGCTCTGAGGCATTTACATTTATTGTAAAAAATAAATATAAAAATATTATTGATAAGACTTTCATACATATCCTTGTATTAAATTAATAGCTAACCAAGAAGAAACGCCCGCCCTTCTTTCAACAAGCAAAACACCGCTTTTATTGATAAGCTATTCCTTAGCTCTTGAAGCTAACTTTTTATATATTGCATCTTTATCGCGTTTACCAATTGCGAGTACATACACCACAACTTCGTCATCAATAACTTCGTAAGCAAGGCGGTACCCTGCCGTACGCAATTTTATTTTATAAACATTATCAAAGCCGCGTAATTTAGAGGCTGGGACATGCGGATTATCTAAGCGCTCAGCAAGTTTCTTTTTAAACTGGCTTTTAAGTGGTGGCGCAAGTTTTTCCCACTCTTTTAAGGCTGCTGGTAAAAACTTTAACCTATAAGTCATCTATACTAACTTCAACCGCTTGAGATAAATCGCCTCTGCGGCTCTCAACAACTTTAGTTAGTTCATAATCATCCAATTGTTCCATAAGTTGCTCATACATTTGTGCAGGCACCAAGTAAGCTGCAGGCTTATTATGATTTAATATGGCTATTGCAGCGCCATCAGCTTCATTTAAAAGCGCGGTTGGGTTTTTTTTAAGTTCTGAAATACTTGCCGAACAATCAGCTAAAACCTGTCTCATATAACACCTATAAAGAACTAAATTAAGACCTTATTTTAGCCCTTTTTTTATCTAAAGCTATATATTTTATAATTGCTTATTTTCTAAGTAGTTTTTAAATTCTCTTCTACCGTTTTCACATTTACAACTTGGTTCACGCTGCCCTGAATAACCACCGTGGCTGATATTTTATCTTGAATGGCTTGCCTGTTTGGGTCCCAGTACACTTGTAAAAAGCCTAATAAACCTGTTGCAAAACCTGCGCCGTACCCGCCGTATCTGCCAAAACAATCAAGCATACCTAGTGGCTCGCCATTTAGTGAGACCACCCGAATATTACATACTTTTTTACCTGGGGTTTGTCCGCGCCATAATAACGAGAACAACGTAAAGTATACGGCAGCCCAACCAAAACCAAGGCCTAGGTCTTGAATAATGCCTTTACCCCACTGCAAAATGCTGGTGACAGGTTTGGTTTGCTCGCTTTTAGTTTCAGCTTTTTCAGTGATATTGCTTTTATGAGTTACTTCGTCCGAAATACTTTCTCGCTCTGTCTCATTATTTTTAAAATCATCTGCCGCAACGGGTTCATCATCAGGTATGGCCATTAAGTGCAATAATGTGCGCGTAACTTCAATTCCTCCTACGTTTTGCATTTCAGCAAGCGCTGGTAATTGGCCAACTAAATTAGCTCGAGCAACGCTTTGGCAAGCGTCATCGCAGTTTTTATCGTCGTCTGTTTGCGTTAAATAGGTGCGTATTATTGCTTTATCATGCTCGCTTAGCTCATCGTTTTGCTGTGTTTTTTCTATTTGAGGTGTTTGTATAACGGTATCGCCTTCAAAAAAATCAATCGCTAACGAGAGTACGGTTAATGAACTTACAAATAAAAAGCTCGCGGCAAAAAGTTTTAAGGCTCTGCGCCAAAACGACGACATTTTTGGAAGATATTGCTGCGCAGTGCCTTTATAAAAAGCCATTGCAGCCACAAAGGCAATTAAAGTGGCGCTTAGCTTAGCAGCCATAAATATTAAAGTGACATCAATAGTCATCGCCAATGCACGTTTAATTGGGCTCGCTAATGGAATACCTAATAACGCTTGGTCAATTTTAAAGGCATACGGGGTGATCACGTCTTTGGTTTCAAAGTCTGATAACGCGAGTTGCTCTATCTCTTTGGTTTTCATTTTTATTTTTATGTTTTTAAAATGGGTAAGCTATTTAACTTACGCGCTTTTTATTGTTATATCAATCCGCTTAATTAAGTGATCTATTTTGAGGATTGGTATTAGCTCAAGTTAAAGCTATTGATTTACCAGCATAAAAAAAGGGCTGCATACATGCAGCCCTTAAAATACTTTATTTATAAATAATTAAGCGGTTGGATAATCGGTATAGCCTTGCTCTGCACCACCAAATAAGGTGTCGGGGTTGTGGCTATTTAGCGGTTTACCTTGCTTTAAACGTGCTGGTAAATCTGGGTTAGACACAAACGGGCGACCAAAGCCAATCATGTCGGCCCAGCCTTGTGCTAGGGCTTCATCGGCACGTTCTTTAGTGTACTTACCTGCATAAATTAATACGCCGCTGTACGCTTTACGAATAGCCTGTTTAAATTCAACGCTCATTAAAGGGGCATCATCCCAGTCGGCTTCAGCAATGTGCATGTAGTCCACGCCAGCGTCGTTTAGTGCTTGAGCAACGGCTAAATATGTTTGCTCTGGGTTATCATCAACCGTGCCGTTAAGCGTGGTAAGTGGCGCAAGTCTTACACCTACTTTTTGACTACCAATTTCATCGCTTACTGCATTTACGACCTCTGTTAAAAAACGCAAACGATTTTGCACACTGCCGCCATATTCATCAGTACGGGCATTTGATTGCGAGTCTAAGAATTGGTTAATTAAATACCCGTTGGCGGCGTGTAGCTCTATGCCATCAAAGCCTGCGTCTACTGCATTTTTAGCCGCTTGGCGAAATTCGGCTAGTACATTTTCAATATCTTGCTTGCTCATTTCGCGCGGTAACTGAGTTTCAACAAAGCCAGGTTCGCCGTTTGTATCTACAAATACTTTTACGCCTTTTGCAGCAATGGCCGATGCCGATATAGGCTGCACACCGCCTGTGTTATCGCTGTGTGTTACGCGCCCTACATGCCAAAGCTGCGCAAACATAACGCCACCAGCATCGTGCACTTTGTTGGTCACCGTGCGCCAACCTGCTACTTGCTCGTTTGTGTAAATACCTGGTGTCCAGGCATAGCCTTTACCCAGCTCACTTATTTGTGTGCCTTCGCTTACTATTAACCCAGCACTTGCTCGCTGCGCATAATAAGTGGCCATTAAATCATTGGCAATGTCGCCAGGCTGCGTTGAGCGCGAGCGAGTCATTGGTGGCATAACAATACGGTTTTTTAAAGTTTTACCTGCAAGTTCTATGGGTGAGAAAAGTAACGTCATAATGCCTCCTAAGTTTGATGGCGCTCATAATAGCGCAGCTATATAAATTCAAAAATAGCAAAAAACACAAAATAGCTTTGTTGTATTTGCAAAAGTGTCTACTTATTCTTCTGCTGAGCATTA
>NZ_DCYU01000088.1:0-6163 GCF_002331165.1 Pseudoalteromonas sp. UBA2102 | reverse complement strand
ATACCTATTAGTAAGTAAAATTAAATGATCAATAAACTGCCCGTCACAGTGTTATCAGGCTTTTTAGGCGCTGGTAAAACAACCGTACTTAGCCATATTCTTAATAACCGACAAGGAAAAAAAGTGGCAGTTATAGTCAACGATATGAGCGAGATAAACATAGATGCAGCCACAATTAAAAACGATGTGTCGCTCAATCACAGCAACGAAAAACTCGTCGAAATGAGCAACGGCTGTATTTGCTGCACACTACGAGAAGATTTACTTGTTGAAGTGGGTAAACTTGCCAAAGATGGCCGTTTTGATTATCTCGTCATTGAATCAACAGGCATTTCAGAACCTCTACCGGTTGCCGAAACATTTACCTTTGCCGACGAAAACGGGGTTTCTCTTGGTGATGTTGCCACCCTCGATACCATGGTAACCGTGGTTGATGCGGTTAACTTTTTAACCGACTACGAACAAGCAAACGATTTACAAGATACTGGCGAATCGTTAGGAGAAGACGACGAGCGAAGCGTGGCCGACCTACTTGTTGATCAAGTTGAATTTGCCGACGTTATTTTAATTAGCAAAACTGATTTAGCCACCAATGAACAGCTCAATAAGCTTATTGCCATTTTAAATACGCTTAATACTCAAGCTAAAATGATTCCTATATCAAACGGCAATATTAATATTAACGAAGTGCTCAATACGGGCTTATTTAATTTTGCACGTGCCCAACAAGCGCCGGATTGGCTTAAAGAAATGCGTGGTGAACACATCCCCGAGACCGAAGAGTATGGTATTAGCAGCTTTAATTATACGGCGCGCCGCCCATTTAACCCTGAAAAGTTTTATCACTTTTTGCACAACACCGAGCAATTTGGCCAGCTCATTCGCTCTAAAGGATATTTTTGGCTCGCAACGCGCCCTTTATTTTGCGCGCAGTGGAGCCAAGCCGGCGGTATAGCTCATTACGGGTTTGCTGGCATGTTTTATAAAGCAATTCCTAAAAAAGACTGGCCCACAGAGCCCGAGCTACTTGCTGGTATAAACAGTAAATGGGTAGAGCCCTTTGGTGATATGCGTCAAGAACTTGTATTTATTGGTCAGTCGTTAAATAAACACGCCATGATTGAGGCGCTTGATGACTGCCTACTACCAGAAGAAGCCGTGCTTAAAGGTAAAGATTTTTGGAAAACCTATAACGACCCGTTTCCTATTTGGGAGGAAGTGTAATGAATGCCCTAGCTCCAATAACGGCGCAAATAAAACCCACTGAGCAACTCCACCGAAGAGCAGCTAAAGACAGTAACGCCAATGTATTGCCACACATTTATGACCAAAACACTAACATCGTTATTTGGCAAAGAGACCTTGAACAAGCATTAACAAATGCCGTTAATACACTCATTAGCACTAATGCCATAAAACCACTTGAGCTTGCGGTATCACCCGATGATGCGTTTGATAAGTTAGTTACTGCACTTAAACCAAATGATAATAACCGCGATGAAACTGATGCGCTGTGTAAAGACATAACATTATTAGTTGAAATGTTTTGCTGCCTATTTGACTTAAAACGCGCCGGTTTAAGGCTAAAAATATTAGATAAACCTATGTGCCCGCGTTTTCATGTAGACAAAATTCCGTGCCGATTAGTGACTACTTACCAAGGCGTTGCAACGCAGTGGTTAAATCACAGCGATGTAGAGCGCTCAAAGCTTGGAACTGGTAATTTAGGTAAGCCTGATGAAGAGTCTGGCTTATTTAAAAGCCTAAATAATATTAATCAACTCCAGCAAGGCGATGTTGCGCTACTTAAAGGCGAGTACTGGGATGAAAACGAAGGCGCAGGGCTTGTACATCGCTCGCCACCGGTGGCTGCAAACGAGCAACGCTTGTTGCTCACCCTCGATTTTATTTAAAGTTTGTTATGGTGATAAACGCTGCACTAATGCGTGTTTATCACCCTCGCGATTACTTCATACAACCCTTGTGTATTTACCGGTTTAGATACAAAATCATCCATGCCTACACTTAAACAGCGCTGCTTATCATCTTCGTAGGCGTTTGCGGTAATAGCAACAATGGGCACATGTGCCTTTGTGTTTACCTCGTTAGCCCGTATTGTTTGGGTGCACTCGTAGCCATCCATATTAGGCATTTGGCAATCCATTAAAATTAAATCAAAGCGGTTACCTTCAAGTACTTTTAGCGCTTCTATGCCGTCGGTTGCCATCACTAAGTTTACCTTTGTAGGCTCTAGCATTTTTGCAATTACTTGGCGGTTAATGGGGTTATCTTCAACCAGTAAAAGTGTTTTATCGCTTAAATTAGGCAACGACTTCGGCTGTTTTACGGGCTCTGGTTTGTTGGACTGTGCTTTAGGTGCACTTACGTAAAATTTAAGTACGCTGCCTTTGCCTGGTTCGCTGTTGAGGGTAATTTCACCCTGCATTTTTTTAATTAACCCTTGGCTAATTGCTAAACCTAAGCCTGTGCCACCATACTTACGTGCCACACCTACATCTGCTTGCGTAAACTCACTAAATAACAACGACTGCTGATCTTTTTCAATACCAATGCCGCTATCGGCTACGCTTATTAAAAGTTGCTCGTTTTCGTAATCAAACGATAAACGCACAAAACCACGCTCAGTAAACTTATACGCATTAGAGAGCAAGTTAATAATGACTTGGTTTAAACGTAGGTCGTCTACTTTTACGCAATCTGGCAGCCTGTCGCTTTGGCTAACAATAAACTCGACGTGATCAGAACTTACAATGGGAGAAAACAACGACTTTATATTGGCAATAAACGGCGCAAGGTTAGTCGCCCGTGGGCTAATTTCCATGGCGTTAGCTTCTATTTTAGAAAAATCTAAAATATCGTTTAAAATTTTCAGTAAGTTTTGTGCGCTTTTTTGCTGCGTATTTAATAGCTCCCGCTGCTCATCGGTTAATGAATTATCGCGCAATAAAACCTCTCCCATGCCTAAAATACCGTTCATAGGGGTGCGTAGCTCGTGGCTCATATTGGCTAAAAATTGCGACTTTGCAACATTGGCTAAATTAGCCCTATTTACCGCTTTTTTAAGCTCGGTGGTTTGCTCTGCTACTTTGCCCTCTAGCTGCTGATTAAATTCGCTCAGCTGGGTATTTAACCCTTGGTTTCTGATATTAGAGGCTTGTAGGTTTTCTATTGAACGCTGCAGCGCATTAGCTAGTAATTCAAATTGCTGTTGCAGTTGCAATACCTCATGCCAGCTTGAGTCTGTATTAAACTTATGTGTTTTGGTTTTGCCAAAGCTTTGCATTAGCGTAGTTAAGCTAGTGATTGGCTGCACTAATAAATTAGCAAGTTGGTGTATAAAAATAACCACCATAAGCATCAATATCGCACTTAACAAAATAGTGGGTAGCCAAGCTTTTGCCACCGACATACTTAAATGCTTACGATTATAAAAGGTAATAACTTGCCAGTGATTTTGTGGATCAATGTACCTAGAGCTGTGGTACACCTCGTTTTTGCTTGAACGAAATAGGTTTTTATCACCTAAGTTACTGGTATTAAAGCCCTCCCCGTTAAAATGGCTCAGTATTTTAAATTCATCAAGGGAGCTAAATACCACTTTTTGCTGCGCATCTAGCACCACTAAATCGCCCGTGTACTCAAATAAGTTAGGTATAAACCGCTCTAAGCGGTCTAACTTTAACGAGCCCTCTACCACACCATAAAACGTATTGTTACGGTATATAGGTGCCGACAGCGCCACAATGGCCTCGTTACCTAGGCCGCGACCTTGAAACACACCACTGGTATAACCCAGAGGGAACTGCTGAGCTTGAGTAAAGTATGCTCGGTCTTTAACACTACGCTGCGCAAGGCTAAGCCCCTCTATTAAATCGCTGGGCGAGCTAAGCTCTACAAAGCCATCTGGGTTTGCATACAAGCTGGTTGTAAAGCCTGGAAATAACGACATTAATCGTTTGAGCTGCACATCGCTTGCAGTGCCCGCACTTATTGCGTCGCTACTCATAACAATGGCGTTTTTATGAAATGCTAAATAATCATTTAATTGCGTGCTAATAGACTCGGCTTTTTCTTTTAGTTGAGCGTTTACTTCATACTCTAAGCGCGCATGATGATCGTTTACTAAAATTACACTGGTTAGCAATACCACTAAAATAATAATGACACTAACCACATAGCTTAAAATTTTTGCCAGTGGCCTACCCTGATACGCACGGCTAGCGTAAGGTACAAATACACTAACTAAATCAACCACCGCCAAACTTATTAGCGCGTTAATTAAGTACTTTGATATCGCTACTATTAGCGTTAACCAGGCCAAGCCAATAACAAATTGGCCTATAACCCATACAAAGGGTAAACCAATACATAGCCAAAATACGCTACCCAGAGGAAGAATAGGTTTAGAGCGGCGTAAACAAAAAGCATAAAGCCAACAAAGCTCGAGTAAATACACAATACTCGGCCAACAATGGCCCCACCTATAAAGTAAAAAACCAGAAACAATAGCAAGGCTTAGGCACGCGTAACGCAGCCCAGTAAATACTAAGCTGCATAAAACAAACAATTGCCCAAACAAAAATTCGGAGCTGTCGAAAAAATACAATGGCGAGAGATTTACTAACCCGCCTAATAACCCTAATAAAACAGCGAGTGTCCACTTACTTCTTTGCGGCATTAATCAACCTTGGGGCACTTTGTTAACACTTTATATGTTAAAATTAATGTAATTTTTACATTATTACGTACAAGGCAAGGGTTGTCTAGCAGCAATAAAACAGGAACAGATACACATTACCCCCTGTCAAAAAGCGTGTTATGTGTTTTTACACTTACTCTTTTTATGACTGTCACTTAAATTTAACTTAATATCCTTAAGCATAGGCTTAGCATTTGCGATTGCTAAATAGGCATTAGCTAACGCTTCTGGAGCTGCGCAATAGTCTACATCGAGTATTACTGTTGAAACATTGAGTGACTTTAATTTATTGCCAAGCTCAGTAGATGTGAGTTTTGCTTTAGCGTTGCTAATTAAGTAATTTGATTTTTTTACATAAATAGTGAATGTTTCATCTGCTAGTGCAGTAAACGGCAATAATAAAAACAGTGTGAATGTAAAAATGAGGTAGAGCGGTAATAGTGTAAAATCGACACTCGAAATATTAAATATTTTACGGTATTACTAAGGAATAATTTAAAAAGGAATGTATTTTCACCCAAATTGTTGTTTGAAGTATAAGTTGACATAAAAACATACGTTTCTACTGGGCTACAGCGCCATAGGTGGAGTGTAACTTGGCATAAAATTGAAGTGTATAATGGCATAAAGTTACCAAATATAGGCTTTATGAGGTCAATCCCATAAAAATACTGCCAAGTTTAGTTGGCTGCTATGTGCCATGAGCGGACATTGAAGATTTTTAAAGTATGAATTCAAGATTTGACCCCATTCACTTACAGTTGCTGACAGAGGCGTCGAATATGCGCGTATTAACCCTAATCATGATAAGTCTGTTAACATTAATGATTAAGTAAATCACAGCTGAAATAGATTCAGCTATTTTTATTATGCTTCATAAATTGATAAAATTGCCTCTTTAATAATGATTTAGAAACACCGACTTTACTACTACCCAATTTTATCCCTGCAAAATTTTTGTAGTAGGTATCTTTTACTTTATCAGAAACAACTATTTCTAGGGTCTGCGGTTCAATTGATATTAAAAACTTATCGAATAACCGATGGAGATCAACTCTAAGACATAAGCCATTCTGTAACACGTTAGATTGTGCCCCTTTGTAAGGCATAATGTGTGCAGCCTCAAGCAAGGCTTGTTCTTCACTGCCAGATATAGCACATTTCAAATAGAAATTATCCAGAATAAGTGCTCGAAATCCCTGCTGACCGACCCTAGTTACCTGACTTCTAGTAACTCTACTCCGGTTATCCTCAGATAAGGCTTCTAAATCCAAACTCTCTTTCTGAATTAGCTTGGCAAATCTATCTTTCTCTTCAGATTCATCTCCCGCCTCGTCATAATCGTACTCTAAGTCAAGAATTTGTGGGTGTTCAAGAAAAGCTTTCCAGTGCTTCTTTTGGTTATCAATTTTATTGGTATGTAGTGGCATAGTTAATTTGGCC
>NZ_DCYU01000038.1:0-49041 GCF_002331165.1 Pseudoalteromonas sp. UBA2102 | reverse complement strand
TGCATATATTCACCAACAGTAGTGGCTTGGGTGTTGGCGCCATCCATTTTACCTTCAAGCGTTAAAAATTCGCTCAGGCTGATATCGCTTGTGCAGCATTTAGCGGTGGCGGGCGTGCCACTTGCTGCGTTAGCTGGAGTAAAAGGCACACTGCATTTAGCGGCAAGTTCAGGAATGGCTAATATATTGGTGGTGGTGTGCAAATCGCACTGAGAGTGGCGACACACGAGCTCTTTGTCGCTGGTAAAGGTTACATCGCACTCGACAATACCTGCGCCCATACGCGCCGCAGCTATATAAGACTCCTTTGTATGCTCAGGGTATTGCATTGGCGCACCACGATGACCAATAGAAAAATCTGTACGGTAAAATGGCCCATCTGTACACGATTCTAATTTTGTTTTTAAATCGCTCTGTACCATATCGTTAATAAGGTAGTCGGCACGAGTACCTAATTGAATATCAGGCGCCTCGCCTTTTGCAACTTCAACAATTACAGGCGTCGGTACTTCAACAACCTCAACAGTGGTATTGGTAACGACTACGTCTTTTTCTACAATTTCGACATCGTCGTCGCAGCCGCTCAGTAGTGCAAGTATTACTGAGCTTGTTATTAGGGTGAGATGTTTCATGTTTGTTCCTTAACGTTATTTTATTCAACCCTAATCGCATTCAATGACAAATTAGCTACAAGGATGTGACGTTCTGTTTATTTGTCCCCAATTGATTAATTACCAGTGCCGCTAACATAATTGCACCCCCCATACTTAAGCGCATAATGTCGGCATTTTTATTCCATATAAGCACGTTAACAATAATACCGGCAGGAATAAGAACGTTGTTCATAACGGCTAATGCTCCCACATTTACTTTTGTTGCCCCTTTGTTCCATAAAAAGTAACCAAGGCCCGAGGCTACAATACCTAAATATATTAAAATACCCCACTGGGTAAGTGTACTCGGTAATTTGCTTGTATTGCCAAATAAAGCGTAGCAAGCACTCGCCACTACTAATGCGCCAATAAAAAACCAACCAAATACGGTTTTGTCATCCAGCTGATTAGTGGCCATTAAACGTTTATAAGTTACTTGTCCGGTGGCAAAACTAATATTGGCACCTTGAACCAGTAATAAACCGATGATGAAATGACTATTGAGGCTTTCCCAGCGAATAGCTACCGCGCCCAGTACGGCAATAAGCGCAACCGCAAAAAAGCGAGGGTTAAAATGCTTATTAAGTGCATCGTTTAAAAGCGTTATATAAAGCGGCGTCATAACGGTAAAGAGCAACACTTCGGGTACGCTTAAAAATAAAAAGGAGTGATAGTAAAAGCTGTACATAACACCCAGTTGCACAGCGCCTATCAGCATTAGCTTAAGTGCGAGTGGCTTTGAGGTAAGTTTAGGTTTTAAAAAGGGTAAAAAAACCAATGTGGCTAATGCAACTCGTATTAATACGCTAAACCACGCATCAACTTGGCCTGCTAGGTACACACCAATTAAACTAAATGAAAAAGCCCAAAGTAGGGTAACTGCAAATAAATAGCCCATAATTGTCGTTTTTTATAATTTATAGTGTGGCTAGTTTATCTGTTATAAACAATAAAAGCCCGCAAGCGGGCTTTTATAAGGTTAAAATTAATAAACGAGGTTATTAATCAACTAAACCACGGCGCTTAAGAAGTGCGTCTGTCGTTGGTTTTTGGCCTCTAAACTCAATGTAACTTTGCATTAAGTCGCGGCTGTTACCTTTTGATAGGATTTCTTCACGGAACTTGTCACCGTTTTCACGGGTTAGGCCACCGTTATTTTCCATATGTGCAAACGCATCGGCTGCAAATACTTCAGTCCATAGGTAGGCGTAGTAACCTGCTGAGTAACCACCGGCAAAAGTATGGCTAAAGTAGTTTGATTTATAACGCGGTGGCACTGGGTAGTAATCAATACCGTGTGCTTTTAGCGCATCGCTTTCAAACTTTTGAACATCACTGATTTTTTTATCAGAACCAAATGAATGCCATTCCATATCAAGTAAAGCAGCTGCTAAGTATTCAGTAGTACCAAAGCCTTGGTTGAATTTTTGCGATGCTAGTACTTTATCAAGTAATGCTTGTGGAATTGGCTCACCTGTTTTGTAATGCTTAGCGTAGTTAGCAAGTACCGTAGGTTCAATCATCCAGTCTTCATGTGCCTGTGAAGGAAATTCAACAAAGTCACGTGCTGTAGCCGTACCCGCTAGGCTTGGGTATTTAACATTTGAGAATAAACCGTGCGCAGCATGACCAAATTCATGGAACATAGTCGATACTTCGTCGAAGGTCATTAGCGTTGGCTCACCTTCAGCTGGTTTTGGAATGTTTTGTGCGTTGTAAATAACCGGTTTAGTGCCTTTTAAGCCGCTTTGGCTTACATATGCACTCATCCATGCACCGCCACGCTTACCTTCGCGTGCGTATGGGTCCATGTAAAATAAACCAATAGCGCTGCCATCTGCGTTAAATACTTCGTACGCTGTTACATCTTCGTGGTAAACAGGTAAGTCTTTACGCTCTTTAAAGGTGATACCGTAAAGCTTGTTCATTGCGAAGAATAACCCATCATGGATCACAGAGTTCATTTCAAAGTAAGGCTTAACTAGCGCAGGATCTAGGTCGTACTTCTCAGCACGTACTTTTTCTGCGTAAAACGCCCAATCCCATGGCTTAAGCTCAAAGCTTTCGCCAGAATCGTTAATTACTTTTTGGATAGCGGCCGCTTCTGCTTTGGCTTTTTCAACAGCTTTTGGTGCAAGGTCATCTAAAATGCCGTACACGTTGTCGGTTGTTTGTGCCATACGCGAAGTCATTACATACGATGCCCAATCTTTAAAACCTAACAGCTCTGCTTTTTGTGCTCGCAGGTTCGTTTCTTCAATAATGATAGGGCCGTTAGTTTTAGCAGCACGGTTTGTAGAGGCTTTAAAAATTTGCTCGCGTAGCTCACGGTTTTCAAGACTTGATAAGATAGGCTGCTGAGTGGTATTAACCAGGGTGATCATGTAGCCATCTTTGCCTGCTTTTTTAGCTGCGGCTGCAAGGCCTGCAATTTCACCTTCAGATAGGCCAGCAAGTTTAGATTTGTCTGTAACAACAATAACGTCTTCTTTAAACGATTTTAAAATGTTTTGAGAGAACGCAGTAGATAGCTCTGCAAGCTGAGCGTTTATTTCACGCATTTTTGCTTTTTCAGCATCGCTTAACTTAGCACCGGCTTTTACAAATTGCTTGTAGTAGAAATCAACTAAGCGTTGATCTTCAGCGTTAAGCGCATCTTTATTGTCGTAAATAGTTTGTACACGCTTAAATAACGCACCATTTAGGTAAATGTCATCAGAGTGAGCAGATAATACCGGCGCCATTTTTTTGCTTATACGTTGGTATTCGTCATCTGAAATTAAACCCGATAGGTTGTAAAAAGCAGCAGACACGCGGTTTAACAACTCACCAGATTTTTCCATCTCAACAAGTGTGTTTTCAAATGTTGCTGGTTCTGGGTTGTTTGCAATAGCTTGAACTTGCGCAGTGTGCTGAGCAATACCTGCATCAAAGCCTGCTTCGTAGTCTTTTGTACCAAACTTATCAAACTCTGGTGCCATGTATTGTAATGGGCTTGGTTTGAATAATACATTGTTTGCGTTCATATCTTGCACTTGTGCTGCGCTCTCTTTAGCTGTGTTCTGAGTTTCGTTAGATGAACAAGCAGATAGGATTAGGGCACTAGCAATAGTAGTGGCGATCAGTGTTTTACGCATAATAACTCCATAAAAAGATGAGCCGAAATAGGCTTTTCGAGTCGAAAACCCAGTTAACTTATCAAATTTTGGCGTTTATACAATAAAGTTTATCGGTATTAAGCGGGATTTAAACGCAAATTAGCTACTAAAAATGCGATTTGGAGGTAAAAGTAGCCTTAAAAATAAACGTAAGGCTACTTAAATATTGTATTGTGTGTGTTTTTTAAAGGCTAGTTATAGCCAAGAACAAAGCGTTTTTCAGAACCAAAGCTATTAGATTGCTGGCCAAATTCTTTATTAATAGTAGCAAGTGTTTGTTCTTGCTCAGCAAGAAGGCACAAAATTTTATTGCGGTAATCTAGGCTGCTTTCAAACAAATTTAAATCTACCTGCGGCTGCAAAGTAGCGAGTCTTTGATTTAGAGTAAGTTGTGACATATGTAATCTCCAGTGCTTGTACACTATTTATATAGCACTCGGTGCAATAAAGAGTTAATAAATTGTTTAAACAAAAACGTTAAACCTATTAACTTAGCGTTTTAACACTATTATGCCGTGCTAAGCTTAGCGAAGACTGAACCACACTCATTTTTACTGAACAAATAACAAACAATAAATAATACTTTGGAAAATACATGACGCTCGAACACATTCAACATTATCTCAGCTTGGTTATTTTTACCTATAACGACGTACACATCACTGTGGCTAAGGTTATACAAGTTCCTTTAATTTTATTTGCTATGTGGTTTGTAGTAACGCGCATTGGCAAACTTATTAAAAAAACACTGTTGGCCAAAAAAATCAGCCAAGACGCGGTTCATCTGTTTACGCGCATTTATTTTATTTTGAGTATCGCAATATTAATTTTCACCTCGTTAGAGGTTTTAAGTATTCCGCTTACGGCCTTTGCATTTGTATCAGGGGCAATAGCCATTGGAGTCGGGTTTGGTGCGCAAAACATTATTAATAACTTTATTAGTGGCTGGATTTTAATGTGGGAGCGGCCAATTCGTATTGGGGACTTTTTAGAAGTAGGTAATGCAAAGGGCGTAGTAGAAACTATTAATACGCGCTCTACCCGCATTCGCCGTAACGATGGTGTGCATATGTTAATCCCTAATTCGCAACTATTAGAAAACACAGTGACTAACTGGACCTTAATAGACGGTAATGCCCGCTCCTCGGTTAGCGTAGGTGTTGCTTATGGCAGCGATGTATTGTTAGTTAAAACGTTAATTCAACAAGTGCTTGATGATCATGATGCGATACTAACAAATCCAAAAGCCTCTGTTTTATTTGACGACTTTGCTGATAGCTCACTGGTGTTTAATGCAATTTTTTGGGTTTGTGCAGAGTCAGAAACCATGCTCAGAAAAGTACGTAGTGATATCCGTTTTAGTATCTATGCTGTTTTTGAAAAACACGATGTGGTGATTGCGTTTCCACAGCGCGATATTCACATTGATGGAGAAATTGCGTTAAAGCGTACTCAATGAATTTAGCCTTAAAAATTTAGCAAGCATTAACGGGTTTTAACTGCGCGTTTCTAGTTTGGGTTTATTTGTAAAAATACGCAGTTTGCTACTTTAAAGTGGGTTTTGAAAGAAAGGACATATGTCCGCATTATTAGTCTTTTGCATCTAAAAGCGGGTAAAAAAGCTATAAAATGAGGTTAAATGTTGCAAAAAAGTTTACTTTTTTGTACATATTTATGCAGTAAATTTGTAATACGATGGTATAATCTTCATCGTTCGTTCAGCCTCATTACTCCGTTTTTGTACTCTCGGTGATGAGGTCCGCGCGCCATAAAGCTAGACGCGAAAAATTGTACGAGCCCGCAATGAATACATTGCGCAACACAAAAAACCGTTGAACAAGAGTGCATACAAAAGGTTTATACCCGACATGAAAGCAATCAAAAAAACTGCAATAGCGACCATAATTAATGCTGCTTTATTATCTGCAGCTGGTACCTCTGTTTCTACTCTTGCTGCTGAAGAAGAAACTGCAAAAAAAAATAACCAATTAGAAGTTATTCAAGTTACTGCTCGTAAACGTGTAGAAAATGCACAAGAAGTGCCTGTTGCTGTATCTGCATTACAAGGTGATAACCTTGATGCTTATAGTTCTGCTGGTATGGATATTCGCTTTATGAGTGCGAAAATCCCAAGTCTTTCAATCGAATCATCGTTTGGACGTTCTTTCCCTCGTTTTTATGTTCGTGGTTTGGGTAATACCGATTTCGATCTTAATGCTTCACAACCTGTTTCATTAGTTGTTGATGAAGTGGTTCAAGAAAATGCCATTTTAAAAGGCTTTCCAGTATTTGATGTTGAGCGTGTAGAAGTACTACGTGGTCCACAAGGTACTTTGTTTGGCCGTAATACGCCGGCTGGCCTAGTTAAATTTGATACTGTTAAACCAAGCCAAGAATTTGAAGGTTACGGTGCTGTTTCTTACGGTAGCCGTGGCGCTGTAGATACAGAAGGCGCTGTAGGTGGTGCATTAACTGACCGTTTATCTGCACGTGTTTCTTTGCTATGGCAAGATAAAGATGATTACATCGACAACCAAGCACCTGGCTTTGAAGCGAAAGACGAGCAGGGCGGCTACACAGAAAAAGCAGCGCGTATTCAGTTTTTATACGAAGGCGATGACTTTACTGCTCTTCTAAACTACCACACGCGTGACCTAGACGGCTCACCAATTGCGTTTCGTGCAAACGTTATTGAATCAGGCTCAAACGATTTAGTAGACAACTACGAGCATGATGTTGTTTATCAAGATGCCGCTGTACGCAATACCCAGCAAGTTGAATCTGAAGGCGCAAGCTTAAAGCTTGAGTGGGATATTAGCGATGAATACACGCTAACCTCTATTTCAGGTTGGGAAAGTGCAGAAATATACTCACGTGCAGATATTGACGGCGGTTACGGTGCTTCTTATATCCCTGATTACATGGGTCCAGGTTTTATTCCGTTTTCTTCAGAAAGTGCGGATGGTATTCCAGAGCAAGATCAGTTAACGCAAGAGCTTCGCCTTGCTAGTAACTTCAGCGGTGACTTAAACTACCAAGTTGGTCTTTTTTACTTTGATGAAGAGCTTACAATCGAAAACTTTAGTTACGATACGTTCTCTTCACCTGCTGGCGCTTTAAACGGTTATGTTCAGCAACAACAAGACACAACAGCATGGGCTATTTTCGGCTCAGTAGATTACATCTTCTCAGATAAGTTAAAAGTAACAGCGGGTCTTCGTTACTCTGATGACGAAAAAGATTTTGTTGCAGACCGTACAATTAGCCCAATTGGCGGTGGTGCTTTATACGTAGAGCGTAGTGTAAGTGACAGCCACGTAAGCTGGGATTTATCTGCAAACTACAAAGTTAATGACGATGTAAACTGGTACAGCCGTGTAGCAAACACGTTCCGTGCGCCTAGCTTACAAGGTCGTATTTTATTTGGTGATGACGTAACAACGGCTGAATCAGAAACCGTTACTTCATTCGAAACAGGTATTAAATCAGACGTGCTAGACGGCCAAGGTCGTGTAAATGCAACGGTATTTTACTACACAATGGACGACCAGCAGCTTACTGCTGTAGGTGGTGGTGCTAACTTTAACCGCCTAGTTAACGCTGATAAAACAACAGGCTACGGTTTTGAGCTAGATACAGAATGGGTATTAAGCGATGAGTTTAATGCAACATTTAACTTAAGCTACAACAAGACTGAAATTAAAGATGATGAGTTAGCTGTAGCGGTATGTGCTCAATGTATCGTGAATGACCCTATTAACGATGCAGGTTTAGCCGTACTAGATGGCAACAGCTTACCGCATGCGCCAGAGTGGATCTCTAACTTTACCCTTCGTTATACGAAAGAACTTGAAGATGGTAATTTCTTCGCATTAGGTGATATTTCTTACCGTAGCGAAATTAACATGTTCCTATACGATTCAGTAGAATTTGAAGGTAAAGCATTAACAGAAGTAGGTTTACGTGCAGGCTACGAGTGGGCTGAAGGTGACTACGAGTACCAAGTATCTGCATTTGTTCGTAACTTATTTGATGAGCAACAAGCAATTGGTGCGGTAGACTTCAATAACAATACGGGTATTGTTAATGAAGAGCGCTACATTGGTGCTGAATTTAAAGTTAACTTCTTCTAAAGATAACCTTAAATTTTATTAATTTTTAAAGCCTGCCTTGTGCAGGCTTTTATGTTTTTATAAAGCTGGTAAAGTAGCGTTAATTAACTTTGATGAGATAGAAAAATGGCTGGATTTTGGAACTACCGTGTAATTTTTTGTGAAGCAACGAAAGACGAAGCAGCGCAATACCAAATACACGAAGTAGAATATAACTTAAATGGTAAAGTAACTAATTGGTCAGAAACAGGCGCAGCACCTTTTGGTACAACGCTAGATGAATTAGCCGCTGATGCTGATCGTTTAAAAACGGCGCTAGAAAAACCAGTACTTAAGGTTGTGCGCAAAGCCCGAGGCTACGAGCTGGTTGATGTTGAAACCGGTGAAGAAGCATTTGCTGAGCCACCTGCTGGCTTAACAGCATAATATTATAAAGGCGCCTAGGCGCCTTTTTTAACGTTAAAATTTAAGGAATGAGGATGAGCTTAAACGCAGTATTGTTTGATATGGATGGCACGCTAGTTGACTCTGAAAGCATGCACTTTGAGTGTTGGAGCCAGCTGCTTGCACCCTACAATGTAAGTTATAACGAAGTGGAGTTTTGTCAGCGCTTTTCAGGGCGCCCAACGTTAGAAGCAGCAATTGATATTAAAAATGAGCATAATTTAGACGTCAGCGCACAGTTTTTAGCAGATGAAAAATATCGATTATTTGGTGAATACGTAAAAACTAATTTACCGCCTGTTATGCCTTTTACTAAGCAAACCTTACACGCTGTTAAAAATAGTGGGCTAAAAATGGCGTTAGTTACCGGCAGTGCTCGCAGCGAAGCTATGCCTATTTTAAAAGGGCTAGGTTTTTATGAGTTATTTGATACTGTAGTGACAAAAGACGATGTAACAAATCCAAAGCCAGCAGGCGATCCTTATCTTTTAGCGCTTGAGCACATACATGTAGACCCAGAGCATGCAATTGCTGTAGAAGACACCTTTACGGGCGTTTGTGCTGCAACTAATGCACAGGTTAGAGTCGTTGCGATTGCAAATCATCATACAATTGACCATGACTTTAGTAAGGCGACGTACAAAATGGCTGACCTAGGTGAGTTTTGGCAGTGGGTCGAATCTCAACTATAGTTATAGCCTTATTTTATTTGCAGGGATGCAGTAATGGCTCAGCTAAAGTACTTACTTTTCATTGCCAGCTTAATTGGCTCATCGCTTGTTTTTCCGGCGCAGCCTCAGGTGTTATTGGCAGAAGTATATGATGAATCTAAACATGGCAATATTAGTGAATACCTCGTCAGTGAAAAATTTGATGGTGTAAGAGCAATATGGACGGGCGATAAATTTATTACCCGTAAAGGAAATGCGATTAACGCCCCGAGTTGGTTTACGGCGCCATTACCAAATGTTTGGTTAGATGGGGAGCTGTGGATAGCGCGCACTCAATTTTCTTTGGTCAGTGGGATTGTAAGAACTAAACGCCCCAGTAATTCAGATTGGCACGCTATACGCTATCAAATATTTGATATGCCAGACTCAACCCTTCCTTTTAGTGCGCGTTATAAAAACTACCAAGCCTTGGTAAAACAAATCAATAAGCAGCATATAACTGCAGTTAAGCAACACCGCTTTACTAGCACAGCCCAATTAACAGCGTACTTTGAAGATTTAACTAAGCAAGGGGCTGAAGGGGTGATGCTGCATTTAGCCAATGCTAAACATAAAAGCGGGCGCAGTAATACATTATTAAAGTTAAAGCCCTACCTTGATGCTGAAGCGGTTGTGATTGCACATTTACCGGGTAAAGGAAAATACACCGGTATGTTAGGTGCATTAAAAGTAAAAACACCTCATGGGCAAATATTTAAAATAGGCACGGGCTTTAGTAACAAACAGCGCCAAACACCTCCGGCTATAGGTAGCACGGTAACGTATCGGTACCATGGGTTAACAAAGTATGGCTTACCACGTTTTGCGAGCTTTTTAAGGGTGAGGGAGGGTCATTAGCGTTTATAATTTTGGCAAAGTATGCTAAATTGCGCGGCCTTTTTCTAATGTATGGTGAAGTATGTTTGTAGGTTTTGATTACGGTAGTTCTAATTGTGCCATGGGTGTTATGGAGCAAGAGGAAGTACAGTTAGTGCCACTTGAGCAAGGAAAGCATTATTTACCTTCTACTCTTTATACACACCATAGCGCATTAGTTGTCGACTTTGTGGCAAAGCATGTAAAAGGCACTGCACACGAGCATGACTTTTTAACGCAGCGCCAAGCTTTATTAAATACACTCCCACGTATTAAGTCAGATCTTGATTTACAACCTACAGATGAAACGCTTTTTATTGGCCGTGAAGCCATTAGTGAATATGTGCAGTTTCCTGAAGAAGGCTACTTTGTAAAATCACCTAAATCGTTTTTTGGTGCCACAGGCTTAAAGCAAGGGCAAATTAATTTTTTTGAAGATATTGCTACCGCAATGATTTTAAAAATAAAGCAACGCGCAGAGCTTTCACTTAAAACCCCATTGACGCAAACGGTTATTGGTCGTCCAGTTAACTTTCAGGCCGTTGGCGGTGAGCAGTCAAATCAGCAAGCTGTAGGTATTTTAGAGCGCGCAGCTAAGCGTGCGGGCTTTACAGATGTGGAGTTTTTATACGAACCGCTTGCAGCAGGGATTGATTACGAAAGTAGTTTAGTGGAAGACCAAAAAGTGCTGGTTATTGATATTGGCGGTGGTACCAGCGATTGCTCGTTTGTACAAATGGGGCCAAGCTTTAGAGGTAACAGTGAGCGCGATAGTGACTTTTTAGCCCACAGCGGTAAGCGAGTTGGCGGGAATGACTTAGATATAGCGCTTAGTTTTCATGGTTTAATGCCATTGCTTGGTTTAGGCAGTACCTTTAAATCGGGCCTACCTTTACCAAACCAACCTTTTTGGCAAGCCTGTAAAATTAATGATGTAAATTTACAAAGTCAGTTTTATAGTGAAAGCCACTATCGAGAACTCACTGCCCAATTACGCGATGTCAGTGCACCTGCGCTTTTCAAACGCTTAATTCATTTACAGCAAAATAAACAGGGCCATCAGTTAGTACAGCAAGGTGAGGCGGCTAAAATAGCGCTTTCATCGGCAGATGCTTTTGATTGCGATCTTCGCTTTTTAGATAATGACCTTAGTAAAAACCTATTGGTAAGCGATTTAGCGGTTGCAGTAGAAAGTAGCATTAGCCAAATAGTAACGTTAGCAAAACAAGCAATTACCGATGCAGGAACCACCCCAGATGTTATTTATTTAACAGGGGGGAGTGCGCAGTCACCACTTATTAAATCGGCGTTAAGTGAGCATTTAGGTGATATTAAAATGCTGAATGGCGATCACTTTGGTAGTGTAACGGCTGGCCTAACAAAATGGGCCAGCATGCTTTATAAGTAGCTTAAAAGGCTTTAAAGACTGATTTGTCGGGTTGCGAGGTATTTTTCGTAATCTGGCAAAGTACGCTCAAGCTCAGTGTCCATTAAGGGCGAGCTTAATAACATGTCGGCGCTGACTTCATTACAGGCCACAGGAATATTCCAAACAGCAGCTAAACGCAGTAATGCTTTAACATCAGGGTCGTGTGGTTGCGATGCCAACGGATCCCAAAAAAACACCAATACATGAATTTCGTGCTCAGCAATTTTAGCACCTAGCTGTTGATCGCCCCCCATAGGACCACTTAATAGCTGAATAACCTCTAGCCCGGTGGTTTTTTCGATTAAATGGCCTGTGGTGCCAGTACCGTATAAGGTGTGTCTGCTTAAGGCTTCTTTGTGTTTTTCGCACCATAATTTAAGCGCGGCTTTTTTACCATCATGCGCAACTAAGGCAATATTTTTATTAGCGGGTAGCGATTGTTTTTTTTGTTCCATGCTGCATCTTATTTTGTTGAGTAACCAAGGCTTTGGTTAAGTAATACAATTTAGTGTAATTAGTATAATAAATTAATGGCCAGTGCAATAAATACCATGCCGGTCACTCGGTCTATCCAAAGTTGGCTATGTGGGTATTTTTTGAAAAATTGCGCTATTTTGTCGCCAAAATAAATATACGTACAGTCAATTGGGAAAGCTAAAATAGGGTAGAGCAGACCAAAAAAAGCTAATTGAAACGTTGCCGATGATAAGCTTGGGTCTACAAACTGAGGGATAAAAGCAATAAAAAATAACGCGACTTTAGGGTTTAATACCTCGGTCATCATGGCTTGAAACATGACATTTGGCTTTTTACTGGTGCTTACATGAGGCTTATCATCACTAGCGCAATCCACGGTATTTGCCTGCGAAAAAGTGCTTTTAATCATCACAAGCCCTAAATAGCACAAATAAGCCGCGCCTAAGTACTGTACTGCACTATAAGCGGTGGGCGAGGCTTTTAATACCGCGCTTAATCCAATAACGGCAAAAAATGTGTGTATTACTCCACCTAAAGCAAAGCCAAATGCGCTTTGCATACCTGCCGCTCTGCCATTGGAAAATGTTTGCGCCATTAAAAATGCGTTTGATGGCCCAGGGGCCACCGCCATTAAAAAGCTCGCCAGTAAAAATGATGCTAAAAAATCAGGGTTGATCATGTATTAACCGGGTGCAATGTATGGGCTTTTTTACTCATTAAAATTAACCAAAGTGGCGCCAGTAACAATAAATGAAAAGCAATTAGCCAAGGTGTGCTAAGGCCTAAATATTGCGTTAAAAACACAAGCACACTAGCGCCACTCATTTGCATAGCACCAATTAAGGCAGAGGCTGTACCGGCTTGTTTAGGAAAGCGCGATAACGCCATACCAGCCGCAGAGCCTAAGCTCAAGGCAAAACCAAGTGCTGCAATTAAAATAGGTAGCATAAGCGCAATGGCCGATTCTATATGGCTAAGTGCAATCATTAATATGCCAGAGGCCACCAATACTGTAACCCCAACACGCAGGGCTTTTTGGCTATTACGTTTAATATAAATGGGCGTAATAAAGCTGGCTACAATACTTAATACGGCATTGAGCGTAAACCAAAAAGTAAAGTCGGCAACAGTGCCCCCTAAGTGCGTAATTATCCACCCAGGTGCCAAGGTGACATACACAAGAATTGCCGACATGGCGACCATACACAGTAAGCTATTAAATAAAAATATCGGTGTTTTTAATATTGGCACAAAGCGGCGTAAGTCCAATATATGCCCTTGGTAGTGACTATCAGCAGGGCGGGTTTCTCTAAATAAGGTGAGCGTAATGACTAGGCCCGCTAACGCAAATAAGGTTAAAAACATAAAGTTCATGCGCCAGCCAAATTGCACGGTAAGCCAAGCACCTAAAATAGGCGCAAGCGCAGGAATAAAACACACTATTCCATTTAAATAGGTAATCATTTGCCCGCTACGTTCGCTGCCGTATTTATCACGTACAATAGCAAAAGCAACAACAAACGTAGCACATGCGCCTAACCCTTGCAGAGCGCGTGCAAACATTAATACAGCAAAAGAGGGCGCCATGTAGGCAAGCAAGGCAGAGCCTGCATACAAGCTAACACCTACAACCGCTACCGGCTTTCGGCCAAACTTATCAGCAAGCGGCCCTGCAATTAATTGCCCTAAACCCACAGTAAGCATAAAAATAGCCACTGTTTGCTGAACCTGTTGTTCGGTTACGTTAAATTGCGTGGCAATAGTTGGAAAAGCGGGAAGATAAATATCAATTGCCATAGGGCAAAATATTACGAGTAACGCTAAGATGAGTAATAAAATTAAGTTAGGTTTAGCGGGCTGTGTTTGCATTAGGTCTCCTTTTGCTGGCTATTTTAGGTGCCCGCATATAAAAAAGAAAGGGCTTATGAGTGAGCCACGCTTTATTGTGATAAATATTTCATGACATTAGGATTAACAGCGCGGTGAATTGCGCTTTTTTTAACTGGTCTGATGTGTTAATTTGAACTTATAAACACAAAATGGGAAATAACAATGAGTAATAAATCAGCCCTTTTAAAAACCTGGCTTAAATTTAAACGCTTACCTTTTGGCAATTGGTTGTTTAGCAAAGCTGTATGCATAAAAGCCCCGTATTTTGGCTCAATGAAACCTTACGTGCTCGATTTAAGAGAAGGGCACTGTAGCGCTGTCGTAAAAAACCGTCGTAGTGTGCATAATCATATTGGGACTATTCATGCTATTGCACAATGTAACTTAGCTGAGCTGTGTGCTGGTGTAATGGTAGATGCCACCGTGCCTTATAAAACGCATCGCTGGATCCCAAAAGGAATGACGGTACACTATTTAGCAAAGGTTGATACCGATGTAACTGCTATTGCAGAAATCGACTTGCCTCGCCAATGGGTAGATAAAGAAGATTTAGTGGTGCCAGTTAAGCTTTACAATACCCGCAATGAGCTGGTGTTCACTGCAGATATTACGATGTACATAACCGAGAAAAAGTAATGAGCGCTTAATTAGATTTGGCTTTATCAGCGGCTTGCTTATTAACAAACGACAAGTCGCTATCAGCATCATCAAGCAAAGTTTTTACTTCTTTAGCCGGCTTTAAATCTTCGCTAATAAGTTCCGGTTCTTCTTTTTCAAAGCGCTGTTTTAAGCTGCCTTCAATAATGGCTCCGGCATCAATACTTAGTGTATCGTGAAAAACATCGCCATGTACGTGAGCGCTGCTTTGAATATTCACTTCACTTGCGTTTAGTGAGCCAATAATTTTGCCTTTTACAATGACACTTTTAGCTTCAACCACACCTTCAACAATGCCGGTAGAGCCAATTACCAGGTGCTCTGCCTTTATATCGCCATCAATTCGGCCATCTAGCTGCACTTCGCCCTGGCTGGTAAGTGTGCCAGTTAAGCGCACATCTTCAGAAATAATAGAAGGGGTATGATTTACTCTTTTCAACGTAGTTTGACTACTTGGTTGCTTTTTTTTACCGAACACGAGAAAGCGCCTTTGTTATTTTTAGAGGATTGACATGTTTGCCATCGAGTAACACTTCATAGTGTAAGTGGGTGCTGGTACTTCTGCCAGTACTGCCCATTAATCCAATTACCTCATTTTTAGCAATTGTTTGGCCTTTTTTCACTTTAATTTTATTTAAGTGGCCAAAACGGGTGACCAAGCCATTTTTGTGCTCTAGCTCGATAAAGTTACCATAGCCGCCATTTTTACCAGCGCGCAATACACGTGCATCTGCAGGGGCAAAAATTTCGGTTTTATGCCAGCCGGCTAAATCAACACCTTTGTGAAAAGCGCGGCGGTTGTTCATCGGATCTTTACGTAACCCAAAGTTGCTCGAAATATAGTATTTAGCCGCAGGCAAGGGCAGTGAGTTAGGCAGCTCTGTTAAAAAGTTTTCAAGGTTGTTAAGTAATAATAGCTTATCAACAATGGCTAAAAACTGCCCTGGTATTTTAGTTTCGTCAAATACATCTAACGGGCCACCTTGCGCACTGGTTTGTGCGCCCAGTGCTAAATGTTGTTCAAGGGCTGATTCTAAGCCTGCGCCTTTTAACATCGCTAAAATTGCATCATGGCGTTTATTAATTTGCGCATCAATAAGCGCAAAATTGTGCTCGTAGTATTTATTTAAGCGCTCGTAACGTGCGGCAAAAGTGATTGGCGTTAGAAGGCTGGCATGTTTGTCTTTCGGCTCTTCATCTACAAGTGGTTCATGAAACTCGCCTTTGTCTTGATTAACAGGCGACTCAAGTTGTTCTTCTAGTTTTATTGTCTCTTTACTAATAGATGCGGGGAGGGATTCAATCATACCTTGCAAAAGTGCTTGCTTTTGCTCTAGTACAGCAAGTTGTTCTAATTGCTTAGCGTGCAGTGCTTTTTGTTCTTGAACCTGTTTTTGCCACGCTTGTTGTTTGTCAATTTGGCTTTGTTCTATGTCGGTAATTTTATTTGTTTGGCTATAAACACGAAAACTAGAAATACCGACCCAAATAATAGTGCCTAAAATAAGCAGTACTGTAAAAAGCTGAAACCAAGGCGCCAAAACAACATGCTTAACTTCGCCATTTTGACGAATAAGCAACTGACGGGATGGGAAAAATTTTTGGTAAAAAGACTTAATAAATACTGACATGGCACATAAACACTCGCTATTAACCGGATTAATGTATCAATTTCAGTCTAAAAAGCCAGAAAAAATTTGTAACTGTTCAAAAATTAATAAAAAAGGGCTGCTATTTAGTAGCAGCCCTTTATTTAAAATAGTCACAAATTAGCTAGCTTGTTGCTCATCGTTATCTTTTATTGATGCTACATTGTCGGCTTTTTTAGCTTTAGCTGTACTTTTTGTTGTGGGCTCTTTTGCGCCTTTTAACACTGCCATAAAGTCATCTTTACTCTTTGCAATTTCAAGCGCAAGCGATTCAACCTGTTGCTCGCTCAGTGGCACATCTACTTTTTCCAGCATTACTTCAAGCGATTCTGCTATATCGAGCATTTTGTCATAGGCATCCGCTTCTTTTTTAGTAGTAAACGTCATTCGCTCAACTCCGTTTCGTTCTACAACATATTTAACAACAACAGCCATGATCTCTCCTGCTTGATTGCGTGGTAATGTGGTTACTGACCCGTAGGTCACTGTTTTTATATACAGTAAATGTTTGTGTGTAAAATTGCAAGTATTCGGTGCATTTTTAGCTTGTCATCAATTTGACAAAAAAGCGTAACTTTACTTTAGTTAAGCAATCACTTGTTGTACCAGCTGCATTTTAGGTTTTCGGATTTAGGTGATTATGCACTGGAAATAATGTAAGTGATGCGCGTTGCTCCTTATTTAACATTATTTCCTCAAATAAAAATTAAGCACATGTTTAAAGCCAAATTAGCCGTTTAACTATAACGCTTTGGTATAAACAAAAATAAGGAATAACAAATGAAAAATCTATTAACGCTACTTATTATTAGCTTTTTAAGCTTTAGCGCGTTTACACACGCTAACCCTGTTGAAGATAAGCCTATGGTTGAAATGCCGCAAGCGACGGTTATTAATATTAATAGTGCCGATTCAGAAATGCTGGCCAAGTTGCCTGGTATTGGTAAGAAAAAAGCGCAGGCTATTGTTGATTACAGGGTTGAAAATGGTGAATTTTCCCAGCTGAGCGACTTAACTAACGTAAAAGGAATAGGTAAAAAGCTTGTAGCTAAACTAGAAGGAAAAGTGTCTTTATAATAGGCAGGGCGCTAAGCGCCCTGTGAATACTGCTCAAGTGCTTTGGCTAAATATTTTTTAGCGAAGTTTATTTCAATCGGGGTTGTTAAAAGCGGGTAACACAGGCCACCTAAAATTAAAAAGGGAATGAGTTCCCATCCTTTAAAAACAGTAAATAATAAAAATAATGGGCTGAGCAATATCAGCTTTACTATTCTTAATAACACTCTATCGGTAGCAGGTAGCATACTTAGCGCAATAGCAACAACGGCTTGTCGCTGCCTCACTTTAAGGTGCTTTAGTTCAGGCAGCTGACTGGTAAAAAACGTAAACATATTAAATAGTCTTTTTAGTAAGTAAGCGAGTGGTAACAATTACAAAAAGCGTGATAGTAAATAACGCAAATAGTATTTCCATCCATGCTGGCATACTTAATCCCGCAAATTGCCAATCGATATTACCGCAATCCCCTGTGGCTTGAAAAAAGCTTGGGATCCATTCATGCAATGGCATAAATGAAGGAAAGTTTGGCTCAAACTCACAGCTAAACGCAAAGGGATCGGTGGTTGTTTGCATTTCAATGTGCTCACGCGCAATAAAGTAACCCCACACACTTGATACACCCCACACTAAATAAGCGATAGCGCGTACTAATTTACTTTGTGGTTTAGTTGCGCCAATAATGCCTGCCCCTAATAAGCCTAATACCGCAGTTCGCTGGTAAATACACATAATGCATGGAGCAAGGCCCATCTGGTATTGAAAAAACAGTGCGGTGACTTCTAATAAAAATACAATGCCTGTAAATAGTAGCCATGGAGTACGTTGAGTAGGGAGTTGTGCTAGCCAGTTCATAAAAAATCCGCATTGAAATAAGACGTTGAATTATGTACTAGGATAAAGTAACGAGCAACAAAAAGGGTAAAAAAGCTACCGAAGTGGCTTTTTTTAAGATGAAATTAATAAGCGGTTATGGCCAATCCTATTTAGGGAAAGGTTAAGCTTAATTTGCTAAGTGAAGATGTAATATAAGATTGGTTCGCTAAAAAGGCTTGATTAAACGTTACAGTTAACAGGTAACAGGCTCTGCTGTATGCGACTTTTAAATGTACTTGTTGTCGCACACGGGAATTATTGTAGTAATGTAATGGTGAAAAAATAACAATAGCATTAATGTACCTACTATGAATAGGGTTAATTTATTTAGCAAATTAGGCCTAATTTAAGCATGTTGAATTTTATTATTTACTATTGCGAAATTTTCAGCGGTTGGTTGGCACTTATATCAACGAGTTTACTTGTTAGTTATATTTCATCTGGTACAATCTGTCAGTTATTCGTATAAAACGATGAGTTGTGATTAATTCGAGTGGGAATTGAATGAGAATTTTTAAAGCTAAAAGCCCAGCAGGATTTGCTGAAGAGTATATAGTTGAATCTATCTGGAACGGCGATTTCCCTCCAGGTTCAATTCTACCTGCAGAGCGTGAGCTTTCTGAGTTAATTGGTGTAACCAGAACAACCTTACGTGAAGTACTGCAACGTTTAGCACGCGATGGCTGGCTAACTATTCAGCACGGCAAGCCAACCAGAGTGAATAACTTTTGGGAAACATCGGGTTTAAACATACTCGAAACGCTGGCGCGCTTAGATGAAGACAAAATGCCAGAGCTGACCGATCAGTTATTATCTGCACGTACTAATATTAGTGCTATTTATACCCGTGCAGCGATAAAGCTTAACCCTGAGCGTGTTATTGAGATTTTATCAAAAAGCGATGAACTTGAAGACACTGCGCAAGCTTTTGCAGATTACGATTACAAAGTACACCACGAATTAGCTGTCGCTGGTAATAACCGCATATACGTACTTATACTTAACGGTTTTAGAGGGTTTTACTTTAAAATTGGTTGTCATTATTTCTCAGACGCAGGCACTCGCCAGTTAGCACGTCAATTTTATAAAGATCTAACAGTATTGGCTGAAAACCGTGAGCATGATGGCGCGATTTCAATGATGCGTAAGTTTGGCCATCAAACCGGTGAAATCTGGCAAAATATTAAAGGCGATATGCCTTCCGATATCATGGATTAACCCATTTTTAAAACCTGCAAATGCAGGTTTTTTTATAGGCGTAATAAAGTTTTAATATCTGTTCGGTATTTTCGATTGTGCACATCGCTAAATACGATTGTTCTTTTTTCCTTATTAAATTTAAAATGCCACGTAATTATGTGTTGGCGCTATTGTTTTTTTATTTTTAGCGCCCATATAAGTATCAGCATTGCGTATGCAATCGACAACAAACTCAAAATATTTGGAGAATAAAATGGGTGTATTAGTAGGCCGCCAGGCACCAGACTTTACCGCTGCAGCTGTACTAGGTAATGGTGAAATTGTAGATAGCTATAACCTTCATGAAACAATTAAAGGTAAAAAAGCAGTAATCTTCTTTTACCCACTAGATTTCACGTTTGTATGTCCTTCAGAACTTATCGCATTTGATAAGCGTTACGAAGAATTCCAAAAGCGTGGCGTAGAAGTAATTGGTGTTTCTATCGATTCACAATTCTCACACAACGCATGGCGTAACACTGCTGTAGCAGACGGCGGTATTGGTAAAGTTCAATACGCACTAGTTGCAGACGTTAAGCACGAAATTTGTAAAGCATACGACGTTGAGCACCCTGAAGCGGGCGTTGCATTTCGTGGCTCTTTCCTAATCGATGAGGAAGGTAACGTACGTCACCAAGTAGTGAACGACTTACCACTTGGTCGTAACATCGACGAAATGATCCGCATGGTTGACGCGCTAGCATTTCACAGCGAAAACGGCGAAGTATGTCCTGCTGGTTGGGAAGAAGGTAAAAAAGGTATGGACGCAAGCCCTGAAGGTGTTGCTAAGTTCCTATCTGAAAACGAAGGCGAGCTATAATTTAGCCCCTACGTTTTAATAAAAAAAACCGCCATATGGCGGTTTTTTTGTTTTTAGCATAGCCCATTTAATAATGGGCTATATTAAATTAAAACGAGAAGGTTACTTTAGTGTAGAAGTAACGACCACGTGGGTTGTGTACACCCGATGCATACCCGTAAAGGTCGGCATCGCCATCACCAATAGCAAATGGTGGCTCTTCGTCAAATACGTTATTTACACCAAGCGACACTTTAGTTGCATCACTTACACGGTAAGATGTTTGTAAATCTACCAGTGCTTGCGAGTCAACCATACGCGATGTATTGCTATCAAAGTCTAAATTACCGTCAAAGTCTATATCTGGGGTATCTTCAAACTCGCCTACGTAGCTAATATTTACGTTGGTATTAAATTGGCCAATTTCCCAGTTAGTAGAGAAAATCCAGCGGTGCTCTGGGTAATTGTATTCACCCGTGTAATCGCGGCCGTCTTTTTCAAACTTGTTTTGGTACGCCCATTCTAAGTTAAATTTAAGTAAGCCTAAATCATCCAGCGAATGGTTGTAATTTGCTGATAAATCAACACCTGACACTTCTTGCGAAGAGACGTTTTCAAAGGTGCTGTATATTTTTTGAATGGTGCCTAAGCTATTGCCACCACTAGGTGCTAAGCGTACACACACCGTGCTATCTTGGTTATTACACTCAGAGTTATAAATTGGGCCAAATTCTTGTTCATCAATTTTATTATCTTGGGTAATACTCCACACATCTACGCTTAAACCAAACTCAGCAGAAGGTGCCCAAATAAAGCCAACGTTCCATGATTCTGACTCTTCTGCTTCTAAGTCAGGGTTACCAGCAAATTCAATGTTGTAATCTAGTGCGTCACAATCAAGGCCAGTTGCTTCACAGCGATAAGTATCTACAAAAAACTGACTTTCTTGTGATGGACCTAAACCTACTTGTGCAAGCGATGGCGCTCTAAACCCTTGTGCCCACGAACCACGAATGGTTATTTCGTCGGTAGGTGCCCAACGTAAAGCGACTTTAGGGTTTGTTGTATTACCAAAGTCGCTGTAATCATCGTAACGTCCAGCGAGTTGTAGCTCTAGGTTTTCAGCAAGTGGGATTGAAAATTCCACATAGGCTGCGTATTGGTCGCGCTCTGCTGCAGCAGACACAGACTCAGTACCAAAAATTAAACCGCGCTGAAATTGGTCATCCGGTGTATCGGTTACATCTTCTTCACGGTATTCAATACCCGCGGCCATCATAACCACATCATCACCAAAGCTGAATGCTTCACCAGAGATGTTAGCGTCGAATGAGGTCATATGAGACTCACCGCGGCGTACTAAGCTTGTGGTAATTCTGTCAATAACTTCTGGGCTGTTATACGTGCCCCCAAATGGGTTATAGTTACCGGCATCAATCTCTTGTTGTAAAAAGTCGGTGCGAACCCAACCTTGCGAGCGATCGCCTGTTTGAAGTGATTTACTACGGCCTTTTTGAACCGCAGCTTCCCAGCTCCATTCGTTAATTTCGCCTCTTAGGCCAGCTACAAAGCGAAGCGTGTCTGATTCAATATCCCATTGGCGAGCGCCCGCATCAACCGTACGGTAACGGCCAATTTGAATATCTTCACCAAACGGGTTGTTAGGGTGGCTAGCAGGTACTGTTAAACCTGCATCTTCATCAAGTGGGGTAGGGGCACCGGCTGCAACTGAGGTATTATGCTGCACTGCCATTTCTAAAAAGCCGGTAATACCATTATCAAAATTGTATTCAAATTGAGAAATAGCACCTACGCGCTCAGACTCAGGGGCGATGTAGCCAAATGGGCCGTAATCAAATAAACAACTGCCGCTTGATGTGGCGTTTTCTGCAGGGCAATCTGGGTCAATTGTTTTTACACCATCAACATAAAAGTAGCCTGGAAAGCCACGAGAAGAGCGAAAGTCTTCGCCGCCATAAGGCGATTGATTAGCGGTGCCTAAGCTGCCCATTTCATCTGACGAAAGCGAGGTGTTTTTAAAGTAATCAATAATAATTGAGGCACTGCTTTTTTCGCTAGTTGTACCCCATACTAAACTTGCTGTTGTTTCTTCGTAATTAGGGCCATCGGTACCGCCGTAGCCTAAGTTTAGTTCAACGCCATCTATGTCTTTTTTCAAAATAACGTTGACTACGCCCGCTACTGCATCAGAGCCATAAATTGCTGATGCGCCATCTTTTAAAATATCAATGCGTTCAATCGCCGATACCGGAATACTATTAATATCGACAAATGAGTTTGTTATACCTTCGGCAAAGGCACTAATAGCCACACGGCGGCCGTTGATTAGTACCAATGTAGCATCAGCACCTAAACCACGTAGGCTGACCGCGGCAGATCCATTTGCAGTTGAATCTTGGTTGTTGCCGCGTGTTGAGAAAGTACCGCTGCCTGCCACAGGCATTCTTTCGAGGAGTTGTTGAAGGTTATCGTAACCCATGTTTTCGATATCTGCTCTGCCAATAGATTGTACTGGCGAAGGCCCTTCGATATCGGTGCGTTTTATGCGCGAACCTGTTACTTCAATGCGTTCTACTTTTTTTGCTTCTTCAGCAGCATAAGCTGTTGTTGTAAACCCTGCTGAAAGTGCGATTGTAGCACCTGCAATTATGCTAGGTGTAAATGCAATTGATTGCTTCATCCTTAAGTCCTTGTTGATATGTTATAAATTTAGTTGCTTAACAAGCGCTGACATTAATACCATGTAACTTAAGTGTTATCAATCTACACCCTTTGCGATTTTAGTATGAGTTTTTGTAGAGTGTTGAGGGAAAAATATTCAATAATAGAAACAACGAAAAAGGATAGACAAGGCTAAATTACTCGCTTTGTACCATAAAATTTGCGCACTAAAATGGGTAGGCATCTAAAGAAATTAAAAAAATAAATAAAGTGTAATAATTTATTTATATCATGCACAGGGATGAATTAAATAAAGCTGAGGGGAATTTGATCAGGTTGTTTTAAATTTAACCGGTGAGAAATTAAAAAAAACGCCTAAATAAATTAGGCGTTGTGTTTATACTTTATGTTTCATGAGGCGTTCTTTCTCACGCGACCAATCTTTATTTTTGCCGTCTTCACGTTTGTCATGCATTTTTTTACCTTTTGCTAAGTGAAATTCAAGTTTCACCCAACATTTTTTCCAATACATGGCAGTGGCAACAAGTGAGTAGCCATCTCGTTCAGTGGCACCGACTAATCTATCAAGCTCTTTGCGGCTTAATAACAGTTTACGGTATCGCATTGGATCGCAAATAACATGAGTCGAGGCGCTATTTAAAGGCTGAATTTGACTGCCTAATAAAAAAGCTTCGCCATTTTTAAGATGAATATAAGTTTCTGAGATGTTTACCTTACCAGCTCGGATACTTTTTACTTCCCAGCCCTGTAGTTCAACACCTGCTTCAAACTTGTCGTGTAAAAAATACTCATGACGCGCTTTTTTGTTAAGCGCGATGGTATTACTGTTCGATTTTGATGATTTGTTCTTAGCCATAGTGCCCTATAATATACGTATTAAGAGATGTTTTACATCGATTTTTTATATGTGCCTTTAAAATAATCTGGTGAACTTAAGACCATGAAAATTTGGGGAAACGCGCAAAGCTTGCTAAAATTCGCCCACACAGTTGGGAGTGAGTATGCCACAAATAGAAAAAAGTGCGCTGGTTATGTACAGCACTAAAGAGATGTTTGACCTAGTTAATGATGTAGAAGCTTATCCGCAGTTTTTACCTAATTGCTCAGACTCTAAAATCGTTTCGCAGCACAATAATAACATGACCGCGAGTTTAGAAATATCCAAGGCGGGTATAAAAAAGTGGTTTACCACTGAAAACACCTTTATTGACGAGCAAACCGTGCAATTAAGGCTGGTTGATGGCCCATTTAAAACTCTTAAAGGGCGTTGGCATTTTCAAGCGTTAGATAAAAAAGCCTGTAAAGTTGAGCTTAAGCTTGAATTTGAATTCTCTAGCAAGCTTATAGAATTGGCGTTTGGTAAAATTTTTAATGATGTAGCTAAAAATATGGTTAGTGCATTCACGCAACGTGCAAAAGATGTATACGGAGCAAGATAATGATTAGCGTTGAGATAGTTTTTGCATTACCGACTAAAGCAACCACATTAACGGTGGAAGTAGCGCAAGGAACCACAGCCGAACAAGCTGTTATTCAATCGGGGATCATTGAAAAGTGCCCTGAAATAGACCCAACTGCGCTTACTTTAGGTGTATGGAATAGAACAGTAAAAGCGCATTACGAATTAAAAGATGGCGACAGAATAGAAATTTATCGTCCACTAATTGCAGACCCTAAAGATGCTCGAAGAAAGCGTGCTGAAAAAGCAAAAGAGGAAGGTCGAGCAAATAAAGTTACCGGTGGGCGTCCTTTATAAAGGTTATTAATGTAGTAAATAAAAAAGGTGAGCCATGCTCACCTTTTTTTAATAACTAAAGCGTTTACTGCTCTAGCGGAGTATCAAAGTTTTCTGGTTGATCATAATCACCCGAAACAGCAACTAGTTGATCATTTTCAAATTTAACCAGCAACTCTTTATGCTGCTCATTATCGCGGCCTTTGTTAAAGCTGTACACATAACGCCAGGTACTATTATCAAACGCATCTTCTGCTATTGGACGACCTAATACATAAATAACTTGCTCTCGTGTCATGTTTACACGAAGCTTATCTACATCTGATTGCTCTAAAAAGTTACCCTGTGGGATATTGATTCTATATACCCAGCTAGAACAACCTGCTAAAGAGCTGAATGTGAGAGCAACGATAAGCCAAAGAGAAAAAGTTTTTAACGACTGCATTGTTAGTTGTGATCCTTATTTTTTATAATCTGCATGATACCGATTAGTCACTGAAGGTAAAACCCTTTTAAGAAATTGTTTTTAGTTACGAGGGTTAGGGCAACGTTTTGACCACAAACACACAAAAAAGTTTAAGTATAAATATAAGCAAAGCACACAAAGTACCCTCAACGTGGTATTTGTATATAGTGCAAACGCGTTTAGGCCACTGGTATACAGGTATAACAACCAATGTTGATAAGCGCTTAGCCACGCATCAAGCGGGTAAAGGCGCAAAAAACTTAAAAGGCAAAGGCCCTTTAGTTTTAATTCATCAACAAAAGGTGGGCTCAAAAAGCGAAGCCAGCAAGTTAGAGTGGCAAATTAAAAAATTAAGTAGGGCCCAAAAAGAGCACTACGTACAACAGCTAATGACTAAGTGAAGCTGTGGCATTTTTTAATGCTTTTAATTTATTACGATAGCGGGCTTTGTCATAGTTAAACTCGGCGTTTATACCCGCTAAACGCATATAATGTGTTGCCTGCTTTATATTGCCGGTAAAATAATATGCTCGCGCAAGGCCAAAGTGGCTTTCGTGTAACTTAGCGTCAATTTTATAAGCGCTTTTAAAATGCTTAATCGCTTGAGAGTAATTTTTAAGTACCAGTTCACTATTACCTAATGATATATGGTAATACGGGTTAGCTTGGCGCTTTTTATTGAGCTGTTTTAGCATTTGCTGACCTTGTTTAGCGCGGTTACTTAAGGTGTACAGCACAGCGAGATTACCTATGGCAGTATGGTTATTTTTATCAAGCAATAATGCATAGTTATATGCCTGTTCAGCTTCTTTTAAATAATTAAGCTGCCTAAATACAATACCTAAATTTCCCCAGCCACCACTGTATAATGGGGCGGCTTCAACGGCGGCACTAAAGTAGCTATAAGCTAAATTATAATTTTTATTTACTAAAGCCAGAGCGCCTTTATTGTTATAAAACATAGCTGTAACAAACTTTTTGCTTATTGGGCTGGTTTTAAAGCGTTGTTTTCTTATATTTGGGTCGAAGTCTATGGTTAACTGTTTATCACGTTGATAAACCATTGTGGCTGGTATTGTTTGCATAAGCGCATTGTCAATTGATAAATTAATATGCCCTGTCAGTAAATTAACCCCTTTATTCATTGCCCAATATTCAGGAATATGGACTTTTTGAAAGCGCGCTTTTATACCTAAATAATCGGCTAAGCTATACGCTAATATCGATAACGACAGGCAATTAGCATTTAAATTAGCGTAGGTTTGCGATGCACTCAATGTGGCGCCACTTTGATAGGTTAACGAGTTATCGCCGTTTTTTAATAAAAAACTTAAAATACTGTTCGCTAAGTAATGCGCGCTGCGCTTACTGGTTAAGTGGGCATCAAGTTGGGAAGTGATTGTTTTGTCGAGCTTAAATATGTCTTGCTCGGTTTCAACGTTAATACGGTTAAATGTTGGATGGTTTGCAAGGGCAAGCGGTGGTGGTTCACGCACCGTGGTGTTACATGCGCTTAAATATAAGCAGCTACTTAGTAATAATGCGTTAAAACAAGATATGTTCATAAACCACCTCCAACATATTACATCTATAAGTGTAGATGCAATATGCGCAGGTGGTTTATTAAAGTGTTACAAAACGTGTTTAGTGGTGTTTTTCAAAGGTGGCTACGAGTGCATCAAGCGCTTGAGCGCTATTTGCTAAATCGCGAATTGCTTGCTCGGTGTTTATTTGCTCATTCATAGCACGGTCACTAATTTCACTTATTTGCTCAATATTACGTCCTACATCAGCAACCACGTTACTTTGCTGCTCAGTTGCGGTGGCAATTAAGGTAGCCATGTCGTTTATTTGATTTGCTGTTTCGCTTATCGCATCAAGCAATTCAACAGAGCTTTGCATTGCGCCTACGCTTTGTTGGGCTTTTTGCTTAGATTGACTAATATCGTTTACTACATCTTCAGAAATAGTGGTTAGCTCTTCAATCATTGACTGAATTTCGGTGGTTGATTGCGAGGTACGATTAGCAAGCGCGCGTACTTCATCGGCTACCACTGCAAAGCCTCTACCATGCTCACCAGCCCGTGCCGATTCGATGGCTGCGTTTAAGGCCAGTAAATTAGTTTGCTCTGAAATGCCGCGAATAGAGTCAACAATACTCGCTATATCAATTGTTTTTTTAGAAAGCAGTGTTACTTGCTCGGTAATGCCGTCAATATCAGTGGCAAGCGCTGAAATTGTAGCTTGGCTTTGCAGTACTTGCTGATGGCTTTGGCTGGTGTTTTCTTGACTGCTTTGCGTTAACTTAGCTGCATTAGCCGCACTTTGTGCTATTTCTTGTACAGTTGCGCCCATTTCGTTAATGGCTGCAGCAACCGAAATGGTTTGCTCTTTTTGATTATCAATAGACTGCGAGTTGTTTTTTGCTTGTTCAAATACATGATTAGAACTTTGGCGTATTTCTGTACTTTCGTTGGCAACTTGCTTGATGGCAGTTTCAATTTTATGAATAAACTGGTTAAAGCCATGGCTTAAATTGTTTAGTTCTGGCTGATTAGACTCTGGCAAACGGTACGCTAAATTAGCATCGCCTGATCCTAAACGTGAGAACAGCTCGGCCATATCCGAAAGCGGTGACGCTAAAGAGCGTGCTAACAAGTAACTTAGCATGCTAGCAACGAGGGCTATCACTAGCGTAAAGGTAAATATTTGCCACTCCAATGTACCTACTGTCGCAAACACCTCACTTTTAGGTACTTGGGCTAATACGTATAAGTCGGTATTGGCTATTGGCATGGCTGCTAAAAATGTGGCTTCGTTATTAAGTGATAATTCTGTAATTGCAAAACCAGAAGGGTTATACAAAGTACTATGAACATTACTGCCATAAAGTGTGTCTATGTTTACTTTAGCCACTTTATTTGCATCTTTATGTAACTGAATTAAGCCGCTTTTATCTGCAATAAACACAAAGCCAGTTTGCTCAATTTTAAATTGTTGTAATAGCTTTTGCATGTCGGTGATGCTTTTTGCAAGCCCCGCTAATCCAAGCCCATTTGTTTGTTGATGATTTACAAACATTTTTACATCAGTCGGGGATTCTTGATAAATACTGATTGAGTACGGATTATTTGAGTTGGTAAAGCCAAAAAACCACCCATCAGCCGCGTCGTTTTTAAGCACGCGTAAAAATCCGTGTTGGTTCCAATATTGTGCTGTATCACGGTTAGCCCACGACGCCGTTGCTAAATCAAACTGCTTTGCTACGCGGTTTAATTCTTTAAGCAGTAGTGTGTCGTCTTGGTTATTTGAGCGCGCCCACTCTAAGATAAATTCATTTGATGATAGTTGCTGTGCAGCACCTAGTAGTTCGTTTATTTCGCCACCAATTTGATTACTAATACTGTGTAATTTGCTGGGTAGCTCAGATTCAATCATACGTCGTTCTATAATATCTTCAGAGCTATATAAAGACGTTAAACCAATTAATGCAGCGACACAGATTGCAATGGTACTGCCTAAAATGGTGATTTTTTGAGTGATAGTTAGGTTTTTTATCGTCATATTATTTAACTTTACAACTAGGTAGATAGCCATGTTAGCACATTATTAATTAAGCGCTAATTATTGCAATATATCTAAAAGGGTATACTCGCTTTTTATTATTACTAGCACGAAAAAGCCCACAGCGTATGCATGTGGGCTTGGTTTCTAACAAGCGAAACTAGTTATACAATTTTCTTCATAGCTGACATGTAGCCGCGTAGTCTAGCGCCAACAATTTCAACAGGGTGCTCACGTAGTGCAGTGTTAATTTGAATCAGTGTTTGGTTATCTACTTGGTTACTTTGCTCATTTAAGCCTTTACCAATAACATCGGTGTCGATGTTTTTCATAAAATCGGCCAATAATGGTAAACACGCATGGTTGTATAAGTAACAGCCGTATTCTGCAGTATCAGAAATAGTACGGTTCATTTCGAATAACTTTTTACGTGCTATTGTGTTGGCAATTAACGGTGTTTCGTGTAAAGACTCATAATAAGCCGACTCGTCAATAATACCTGCTGCAGTCATGGTTTCAAATGCAAGCTCAACGCCCGCTTTAACCATAGCAACCATTAAAATACCGTTATCGAAAAACTCTTGCTCAGAGATTTCTACATCACCAGCAGGGGTTTTTTCAAAGTTAGTTTCGGCAGTTTCTGCACGCCATTTTAGTAAGTTTGCATCGTCGTTTGCCCAATCTTCCATCATTACGCGTGAGAAAGTACCGTCGATAATGTCATCTTGGTGCTTGTTATAAAGCGGGCGCATAATAACTTTAAGTTCTTCGCTTAGTTCAAACGCTTTTACTTTTGCAGGGTTTGATAAACGGTCAAGCATGTTAGTAACGCCGCCGTATTTAAGGGCTTCGGTAATTACTTCCCAGCCGTATTGAATTAGTTTTGATGCGTAACCCGCATCAATGCCTTTCTCAATCATTTTATCAAAACATAAAATTGAACCGGTTTGTAACATGCCACAAAGAATTGTTTGCTCGCCCATTAAGTCTGATTTAACTTCAGCGATAAACGATGACTTAAGTACACCGGCACGATGACCACCGGTACCCGCAGCGTAGGCTTTAGCTTGTGCTAAGCCGTGACCTTGTGGGTCGTTTTCTGGGTGAACAGCAATAAGAGTAGGTACACCAAAGCCGCGTTTGTATTCTTCACGCACTTCAGAGCCAGGACACTTAGGAGCAACCATGATTACCGTAATGTCTTCACGAATTTGCATGCCCTCTTCAACAATATTAAAACCGTGCGAGTAAGCAAGTGTAGAGCCTTGTTTCATTAAAGGCATAATGGCAGTTACAACGGCCGTATGTTGCTTATCAGGTGTTAGGTTTAATACTACGTCAGCGCTCGGAATTAGCTCTTCGTACGTGCCTACAGTAAAACCGTTTTCAGATGCATTTAGGTATGACTGACGACGCTCATCAATTGCTGATTGACGTAACGTGTATGATACATCTAGACCTGAGTCACGTAAGTTTAAACCTTGGTTAAGACCTTGTGCGCCACAGCCAACAATAACCAGCTTTTTACCTTTAAGTGCATCAACACCATCGGTAAATTCACTTGGGTCCATAAATTCACATTGCGCTAATTGAGCTAACTGCTCGCGTAAAGGTAAGGTATTAAAATAATTCGCCATGTTAGTGTCCTATAATTCGTGTTTGTTAGATGCAAAGCGTATTTGCTTTGCTTAAACACACCATAAAAAAAAACTTTGCTTGCGTAAAATGATATATTTGCACTAAAGTATTTCAAAAAATGAAACGTAGAGGCGTGTAATGGAACATAAGCATTTAAATTACTTTTTAGCGTTAGCTAAAACGCTCCATTTTGCCAGGGCGAGCGAGCTGTGCCATATAAGTGCACCTACTTTAAGTCGTAATATTAAGCAGCTTGAAGACGAGGTCGGCGTTGCTTTATTTATACGCGATAACCGAAGTGTAAAATTAACTAAAGAAGGGGAGTCGTTTATTGATTACGCCACCTCTACACTGGCTAATTGGCAGCGCTTTAAAGCGAATGTGAAAGACCCAACCCAGCATATTTACGGTAATGTGAGTATTTATTGCTCAGTCACCGCCTCGTATAGTTTTTTGCATCAAATATTAGAACAGCTCCGCGCGCAGCATCAGCATATAGAAATAACGCTAAATACCGGCGATCCGGCGTTGGCAATAAACCGAGTACTGGATGCCCATGAATCAATGGCTATTGCTGCACGGCCAAGTAAACTGCCTGCCCAAATTGCTTTTGTTAATATAGGCCACTCTCCACTGGTTCTTATTGGCCCTAAAATTCAATGCCCGATCAGCGAAAAAATAGCGAAAAACGCCCCACATATCGATTGGTCAGAACTGGAGTTTATTGTACCTGAGCAAGGTTTTTCTAGGCAGCGGTTAGAGCAGTGGTGGCGGAAAAATAATGTGCATGGAAAAATTTATGCACAAGTAGCAGGGCACGAAGCTATGGTGTCTATGGTGAGCCTAGGATTAGGTGTCGCCATGGTTCCCAAAATAGTGCTAGATAATAGTCCGCTACAAGACAAGGTACACGTACTGCCCAGTGAAAATTACCAGCCAGAAGGGTTTGATATTGGTTTGGCGGTGCTAAAAAAAGAACTTAACGACCCTGCAATCAGTGCATTATGGAATATTGCACAAACTTTAGGCGCAAATGTTATTTAAGCTTTTAACGATTAATATAATTCAGTAAATAGTATGATTAACAGTTGCGTATGAGTTTACTATTACTTAACATGAAAGCTTAATAATAAAAAATAATGACGCACGAGAGTTTATAATAATTATGGATCATGCTGTATCGCTCGCTCATTCTGCTCAATGTTTAAAAAAAGCAATTCCTCTGATGGTAAAATACCGAATGCCGGTAACGCCTATCAATTACGCTATTTGGTATTGCTATGTGCAAGGCAGTAAGCCAGCATTAAATGCTGAGCTTGATCACGTCATTGCTGAGCAACAAACATGTACTCAAAATAAAGCAAAAGAAATTTTTGATAAGCATTTAAGCGAAGATGACTTAGTGTTTTTTCAAGAAATGGCAGATCGCTTCCATGGCACTATGGAGCAAGTACAGCATGATATAAGCGTTACCCTCGATCATTCTAAAAGCTTTACCACGTCGTTGGTAGATTCTCAAAATGAGTTGGCAAGTTTAGCTAATGTAAATTCGTTTAACGAAATACTCGGTTGTGTTGAACGCTTAACCGACGAGTCGGTGGCTATGCAAGACTATGCGCGAGAATTTCAAACTAAGCTTGCGGTAGCCTATAACGAAATTAAAGATTTAAAAGAAGCACTTAACCTTTCTCAAGAAGCAGCTGATACAGACCCCCTGACAGGCTTTTTTAATAGAAGAAAGTTTGATGATGATATTCAGCAGTTTTGTCAAACCTATTCAGAGCAAGCTGACGAGAGCGTATTGGCGGTACTAATCATGTTTGATATTGATCACTTTAAACGTTTTAACGACGATTTTGGTCATCAAAAAGGCGATGAAGTACTTAAATTAGTAGCCAAAAAAGTTTCGCAAAATATTTCCGATAGCCTGAATGTTTACCGCTATGGTGGTGAGGAGTTTTGTATTACCGGGTATTTTGACAGCATCAACGAGATTATGGTGTTTGCTGATAAAATTCGTTTAGATATTGCCTCATTAACTATCCGTAAAAAAGACGATGTAAATTCTAAACGTGCAATTTCTGCAAGTTTTGGGCTCGCTATTTTACGTCCATTCACGAAAGGTTCGGTACTTATTGAGCGCGCCGACCGTGCTTTATATATAGCTAAAACACATGGTCGCAACCGTATTGAAATAGCCCCTGATATTTAAATGTGATACGCATGTATAAAAATTGTGAATGATTGTAACCAGGTGGCGCACTTTTGTGCTTACCTTGCTAGTATGGGTCACTTACTTATTTTACTCATTTAGATTAGGTTAATGCGGCTCAATACTTTTATTTACATTTTTTGCTTTGTGGTGTGTCTTATTTGCGTGCCTAGCACAGCTTCGCAGGCCTACAACGAACAAGAGTATGCGCAGCAACATATTACTGTTAAGAAGTGGCATGTAAATCTAAGTGTCGGCGCGGGTGTTATTACCAACCCTCTGCATGGCGGAAAAAACGTCCCGCTCCCTGTGATCCCGCGAATTGCTTTTTATGGTGAGCGTTGGTTTTTCGATAATGGTCGCCTTGGCTACACACTTAAAGAAAATCAAAAGCATCATTTTAATATCGTTTCAGAACTGAACGCAGAGTCACGCTTTTTTATTGATTGGCATCCTAATAACCTTTTTGTTTTACCAGCAACCGCAGGTGCTTCTGCATTGGCGCAAAATAATCCCCAGCCTAAAAAAATAAATATCGATAATATTGATAATCGCCATTTAGCCCTAGATGCCGGGGGCAGCTATCATTATGTGCAGCAAAACCATGTGCTATCGATACAGTTATTACACGATATAAGTAATGTTTATAACGGTACTCGAGGCGCTATACAATGGCAGTACCACAGTGAAGTAGGGCGTTTAAAGTTAAAGCCAACGCTTGGGGTTAACTATAAATCAGCTGAATTAAACAGCTACTATTATGGTTTAAAAGCACACGAAACCTCATTAGGTAAAATTGACGTTGGTAGTAGCTGGCAACCTTATGCTAAAATCGACGCCAGTTGGCCATTGAGTGAGGCTAACAGTCTTCGTTTTCATGTAGCATATTACGACTATTCAGCTATGGATGGCAGTCCGCTTTTTGAACGTAACTATTCAATGACTGCTTTTATAGGATTCGATCATACTTTTTAATATGAAGTATTTAATGTTGATTGTGCTTACAGTTTTTCTGTTTAGCCCTCCCGTTGTAGCGCAAAATGCGTCTTTAAAGGTCTCTCCCAAAGTGTGTGTTGTGTCTGAGCAGCAAGCGTTTTGCGATCTCGATTTAAAGTTTAATTGGCAGCAACCATCGCCAAGCGATGCATGCCTGTACCAACAAAACAAACTGATTAAATGCTGGCAACAGCAGGCTGTTGGTGAGTTTGAGTATAAAGCGCGTGTTCAGGTAGAGACCATATACTCCTTAATCAATCCTCATACCGGTGTGTTAATTGCTAAAACACACGTTGAAGTGCAAAGTGCTGATGCTAAAAAAAGTAGGCGCAGGCTTCGCTCTCCATGGAGCTATTTTTAATTTAGGAGCAACTCATGCCAAAAATTTTACTTGTTGAAGATGACCTAGGTTTACAGCAACTAACAAAAGATTATCTTGAACATAATGGCTTAGAAGTAGACGTATTAAGCCGTGGTGATGAAGTATTTAGTTATCTTGAGAATAACGCTGCTGATTTAATGATTTTAGATATTATGCTGCCAGGTAAAGATGGCTTTAGCGTATGTCGACAAGTACGTGATAAGTTTTCGTTGCCAATTTTAATGCTTACTGCAAAAGGTGAAGACTTTGATCAGGTGATTGGCTTAGAGCTTGGCGCAGATGACTATGTGGTAAAACCTGCAGAACCGCGTGTTTTACTGGCGCGTGTAAATGCATTACTGCGTCGCGGGCAACCCGTGGTTAAGGCCGCAGAAGAGATTCAGTTTGGTGATTTAGTCATTGATAAAACCAGCCGAATTGTTAAATTAAACGAAAACGAAATAGTACTTACATCCCATGAGTTTGAGCTACTATGGCTACTTGCCTCAAATGCAGGCGAAGTACTAAGCCGTGAACATGTTCATCAACATATGATTGGTCGTCAATACGATGGGCTTGACCGTACCGTTGATGTACGCGTGTCACGAATTCGTAAAAAGCTAGGTGATAACAGCGATAAACCTTACCGTATAAAAACCGTGTGGGGGCAAGGTTACTTGTTTGTATCAGACGCCTGGGAAAAATAATATATGAAGGTAAATAAGGAATAATGGGCAAACTATTTATAAGTTTATATGTTTATATCATTGTTTCTTTATTTATTGTTAGTGGTGTTATAGAACAAATTTGGCCTTACGAAGAGACGCAGCAGCAAGTGCTGTTAGATGATGAGTTTGGCCAAGCACTTTGGTTATTATCGCAAACCGATGATGGTCTAGATAAGCTAAAACACAGCTTTGAAAGCCAAGTTATTGCCCGCAAAGATCTTATTTTACCCCTTAAGGAGCAAGCCTCATTAGATAAAAACCATTACCTGTATCTGTATGATAAAAAGCAGCGCATAGTGTGGTATGTTGAGCTTGGTGATAACAAACTACTTCAAATTGGTCCTGTAGGCGTTATAAAAGCACCTGAAAGCTCTGTTATTCCGTATTTAATGTTACTGGCTATTGTAGGGTTACCTGTGGGGCTGTGGAGCTTTTTACTATGGCGTGATTTTTCTAAATTAAGCCATGCGTGCGAAGCGGTAGATGGCTCGCAAGACTTTAACTTAAGCAGTCCTTCTAAATCGTTTTTTTTACCCGTTACTGATACTCTAAAAGTAATGCAGCAGCGCATAGAGCATCTTCTTAGTGCGCAACAAGAACTGACCTCCTCTGTATCTCATGAATTTAGAACGCCCCTTGCACGATTAAAATTTGGTATAGCCATGTTAGAAGAAACACTGCAATCGGAAAAAGGGCAACATTACCTAACTAATATGCAGGCAGATATAAGCGAACTTGAAGCGCTTGTGTGTGAAATGCTTGAATATGCTCGGCTTGATTCGCAGCAACCAAGCTTAGCTAGAAGCGACGTTGATTTGGCTGCTTTGACACAATCGGTCATTAATAAGCTAAATTTTGCAAGCGGCATAGAGTTTAATGCGGTGTTACCACAGGCTTTAGTGTACAAGTGTGATGCGCACTTTATTGCGCGTGTAATGCAAAACCTAGTGGGCAATGCGTTAAAGTACGCTGTTAGTCGTGTTGATGTCACACTCAAAGCGCAGGGTGATGCAATTTACTTTATTGTGGAAGATGACGGAGAAGGTATTTTAAAAAGCGACAGAGAAAGCGTATTTAAACCTTTTACTCGTTTAGATAAAAGCCGTGATAAAAGCACAGGGGGCTTTGGTTTAGGCTTAGCAATAGTGGCAAAAATTGTATCGTGGCATAAAGGGCACTATTCAATCATTGACTCATCGCTTGGTGGCGCTAAGTTTATAGTTACCTTACCTAATACCAATCCACAATAATACTTAATCATTTTGTGGGGCCAAATGTGTCGCTAGCTACGTTAAAAAATTCCCATTTACGACTGCATGGATGCAGAAGGTAGAGCAATGCAGGAGCAATTGCCGAGAACAACTAAATAGCAAATTTTTTGCCTAGCTATCAACACGTTTTTCCATCCTCAAAATAGATCACTTAATTATGCGGATTGGTATAAAAGCAATTCACCTAAAAACGCCAGGCATAAAAAAAGCGCCTAAGGCGCTTTTTGTGGTTAAAAACCAAAATCAACAAGTAGCAAAATAGTAGACCCGGCTACGTGGAAAAAGTTCTCAATTATTTTTCATTTTTTTTAAGTAGGGGCATCAGCATTTGCTCAAGCCCATTTAATTTAACCTCGTACATCATTGCAAGCTGCGCTCCGAGTTTACTTTCTGGAAACCCTTGCTGTTTAAACCACACTAGGTAGGGCTCTGGCAAAAGCAATAAGGGTCTGCCTGCGTATTTTCCAAAGGGCATAATTGTATTAATGGCGAGCTTGAGTTCGGCTGTATCCATAATAAGTCAGTAATTGATAAAACGTATAATAGTAATACTACTGCTTATTAATAATAAACGCATTAAATAGTGGCTGGGTAAGCGGGCAAGTAAACAGAAATAAAATAGGCTGTGACGGGCAAGAAACAGCCTATTGAACGAGGGAGTAGGCCCTCTGATTGAATAAATTTGTGTTGATAAATAAATGCTTACCTTGCATTAATTAGCTGGAGTCTAATTATGTGACACAGGTGCGAAGGCGTTTATTTAAACAACACCGGTAGTTTATCTGTTTTTTTTACAGATAGAGAGAAGTAATGTAAAGGAATGTAAATAAAATGAGTTTTTAAACTAAAACTAATAAAAAAGCCTTATTAAAAATAAGGCGTTTTCATTTTGTTGTTTTTATTGTTTAGTATAAAAGTACTATTTTTCGAATAGCTCTTGCTTTACGTGCTCGGCAAAACCACTTCCTGCTTCTAAATAAAAGTTATAGGTCGAGTTTACGCCCATTTGTTCAAGCTCTTTTTGTTGATCTGGGTAATTGGCGATAGCCGTTACTTGGCCGTTATAGCCTGAGGCTTGTAATTGCTCTAGTGCAAAAATATTTTGCATATGCTTTGGCATAGCTAACATGACCATTTCAACATGAGAGTGGTTAACGCGCTGCCAAAAGTCAGGGTCGGTGGCATCGGCAAGGAGTACCTTTCTATTGCGTTTAATATGTTTTTCTACCACCTCTGGTTTTATATCAATGCCCGCCACTACATTAGGGTGAGTCGCATTTATTGTTTCGTAAGCACCTGTACCTATGCGGCCCATACCAAATATAACGATTTTAGTGTCGTTTAAATTAACGGGTAACTCTTCAGCTAAGCGGGTTTTGCTTTCGAATTTTAATAGCCAGCGCTCAATTTTTACGTATAACTCGTTTGAGCGTTTATTAAGAGGCGATGCAATAACAAAGGTAATAGACACCGCAATAGCCATTACCGCCAGCCACTCTGAGGTGATCATGCCTGTAGAGGCTGCCACAGCGCACACAATAAGGCCAAACTCACTAAAATTAGCAAGGCTAAATGCAGTGAGTAACGAGGTGCGTGCTCTGAGCTTAAAGGTATTCGTAAACACATAATAAAGTAAGGTTTTAACTGGCAGCACAAATATAAGGATTAACGCTACAATTAATGAATTAGCTGTAAGCTCTGCGTTTAAACCAATACTTAAGAAAAAACCGACCAGCAAAATATCTTTTAAATTAAGCAGCGACTTTGAAAGCTCTCCCGCCTTTTTATGTGGCGCAAACATCATCCCCATAATGAGCGCGCCTAAATCGCCCTTTAAACCTGCAAAATCAAAAGCGTTATAACCGGCAACCAACGCAAAGAAAAAGCCAAATAACGGCAATAGCTCACCATGTTTAGAGCGGTTAAGCACTGCATACATAAGCGGGCACACTAAAGGGAGTGCAATAATTAAAGCAAGAGCCCACATATTAGGTACTTTGCCGGTGCTAATGGCTAAAAATATAACCGCAAAAATATCCTGCATAACTAAAATGCCAATGGCTATTTTTCCGTGTAGGCTTGCCATTTCACCGCGCTCTTCAAGTACTTTTACCGCAAATACAGTGCTTGAAAAGCTTAGCGCAAACCCAACTAATAAGGCACTTTGCCAGCTTAAATCAACAAACATAGGCACAGCAAAAATACCTAGCAGTAACATAAAGCCACTAAATAATGCACTGCTAAAAATAATGTGTAGGGTAGCGGGTGCCCATACTTGGGGCTTGATTAAGCTGTTTACTTTAAGTTTTAAGCCAATACTAAATAAAAGAAGTGTTACACCCAGTGCCGCAATGGTATCGAGTAGTTCGGTGCTTTTATAGCCAGATAAATTTAATGCAAAACCGGCAAGTAAAAAGCCAATAAGGGGAGGAAGTTTTAATTGATAAACACCAAAGCCACAAACAAACGCGGCGGCAAAATAGATTAGTTCCATAATTCTTAATATCACTTCATTTGGGATTGCAGTGTAGCGAAAATTTTATACCATTGAAAATAAAAATAGCCCTAAAAATGAGCGCGTTTAATCAATTACTTGCCCAGCTACGTATAAAAAATGCACATTAAACACGTATTTAATCGTAAATAGCATGTAAATAACATTTTTTCACTGACATTGGCTTTTAAATATGGTTAAGATGCTTTAACGAAGGAGTTTAAGCATGAGCAACAAACTGAGCCGCTCAGCTTAAGGAGATAGATATGTTTAAAAAGATTTTAGCGTCGGTAGGTATTGGCGCTGCAAAAGTAGATACAATTTTAGAAACTGAGCATCTTCAGCCAGGGCAACTCTTTAACGCTAATATCGTTATAACTGCAGGCGATGTGGCTCAAGAAATTGCTGGCCTTGATTTGTTTTTAATGACTCGCGTTAAAGTTGATGGCGAAGAAGGTGAGTACTTTACTAATCACGTAATTGATCAGTGGCGTATAACCGATATAGGCACTGTTGAGCCAGGTGAAGTTAAAAGCATTCCATTTGAAGCGCGCCTTCATCCAGAAACGCCAATTACTGAAATTAATGCCGGCTACAACCAATCACATGTATGGATTGAAACAGGTCTCGATATTGATTTAGCACTAGACCCAACAGATAAAGACCACTTGCATATTTACCCTAACGAAGCTGTTAAAACCTGTATGCAAGCAATGGATAAATTAGGGTTTAGTTTATTAAAAGCTGATGTTGAAAAAGGGCATTTACGTGCGCCTACTTTTCAGTCGGTATCGGGGTGTTATCAAGAGTTAGAATACAAGCCTAATAGCCGCAGCTTATTTGGTATTCAAGAAATTGAATTATCGTTTGTACCAGAAGCACATAAAACGCATGTTTTAATTGAGCTGGATAGAGCATTTAGAGGCGATGGTTATGTTGATTTAACCATAGAGCACGACCATGTGAATTTATCGCAGTTATGCGATCAATTAGAGCGTTTGTTTGCCTAAGTGATGCGTAATTTAACTAAACCCAGCTTAGGCTGGGTTTTTTATTTTAGGATTTTATATGTCGTTTAAATGTGCGCATTTTGATGCGCTTGATACGCGTACTTTATTTACGATAATGCGCGGCCGTGTTGATGTATTTGTAGTAGAGCAAACATGCCCTTACCCTGAACTAGATGAGGTAGACATTAACCCTAGTACTCAGCATTTATATGCAATTGCAGATAATAGTTTATTAGCTTATGCCCGCTGCTATGAAAAAAACGAGCAGTACAGTGCAATAGGCCGTGTACTGGTTTGCAAAAGTGAACGAGGTAAAGGGCGGGCTACTGAGCTTGTAAATGCGGCCATAGCGTGTTGTAAAAAGCAGTGGCCACAGCGTCATATTTATATAGGCGCACAAACCTATTTATTAGCATTTTATCGCTCCTTTGGCTTTACAGAAGTAGGGGAGCAATACCTAGAAGATGGCATCCCTCATCAAGATATGGTGTTAAATACACTAAGCTAATTTATTACGAGTAAATTTAAGCTATTAAAAAGCCCACTTAACGCGTGGGCTTTGCTTAATTTAGAACTTAACCTGAACTCGGGTTAGTTAAAAATAACGTTTTAACTTAACACCGAATGTAAAAACACCGCACCAATAGCTATAGGGCACACAAACTTAGTGTATACAGGCCATACTTTCCAAAAAAGTGTGTTATGAACCTCAGGGTTACCTTGCTGAATTGCTTTTAGTAGTGAGCCACGGTACCAAATCCAGCCAACAAAAATACAACACATTAAGCCAAGTAAAGGCTGAGCAACTTTAGTTGTTAGGGTGATCACTAAACCAAATAAGCTTCCTAAGTTACATACTATGGTAATGCTCACTGCGCTTATTAGCGCGCCAATTAGCCATGTAGCCTGCAGGCGGCTCATTGCAAAGCGTTCCACAGTATACGATACCGGCGCCTCTAACATTGAAATAGAGGAGGTAAGTGCGGCTATACTCATTAGGGCAAAAAATGCAAAGCCTATAAATAAACCCACAGAGCCCATACCATCAAACAATGCTGGTAGCACTTGAAACACCAGTGTGTCTTCAGAGAGAAGTTTGCCTGTAGATGAAAAAATTTCTACGCCTTGAGCTTGTGCGACATACATGGCAGGTATAATTAAAAGGCCCGCTACAAACGCGATAAACACATCTATTAAGGTTACATATGCGCCTAGCGTGACTAGGTTTTCTTTTTTACTTATGTAAGAGCCATAAATAATCATCACACTGGTGCCTAATGACAAAGAGAAAAACGCTTGGCCGAGTGCACTTACGAGTAAGTTTGCATCAAATATAGATGAAAAATCAGGCACTAAATAGGCTTTAAGCCCTTGCATAGCACCTTCTTGGGTCATAACGTAGGCAATTAAGGCAAATAAAATACCTAAAAGAGCAGGCATCAGACGCTTAGACCATTTTTCTATGCCGTTTTCTACGCCACGACTAATAATAGCCACGGTGAGTATAATAAATACCACTGTAAAAATGATGTTTCGTGTAAGTGATTGCTCACTTAACCACGCTGAAGCTTGGTTTGCACCAGCTAGTGTAGTGATAGGTTCAATTGTTGCGCTGAGCATCCAGCCTGCCACAATGGCATAAAAACTTAAAATAAAGCCTGCACATAAAATTCCGCCAAAACCCACGATAAAAGCAAAGCGCTTTTGCCACGCGTGTGATGTTATTTTTGTTAAAGAAGACACCGCATTAGCTTGTCCGTGGCGGCCAATTATAAGCTCAGCCATAAGTGCGGGGTATGCTAAAAAGAACGCGAGTACCAAATAAGCGACTAAAAAAGCGGCACCACCATTACTTGCTGTTTGGGTAGGAAACCCCCAAATATTACCTAAACCTACTGCAGAGCCTGCGGCGGCCATTATAAATCCAAAGCGAGAGCTAAACTCACCTCTAACTGCGCTCATATTGTTGTACTTCTCTATTTTTTGACGGCGCTGACAATCTACTGGAATTGCAAATAAATAAAAAGTACTTATTTGCCCAATTGTGACAATAATTATCGTCTGGTGTGTCTATCACGCGATGCATTTAATTAATGTTATCAACAGGTTTAGAATAAGGAGTTGATTTTGTGTAATAAATTTTAGGGCCTGTTTACCTTTCGAGGTTAAATTTACAGCAGTCTGTTTGGTGTTTAGGCAAGGCAGAGCCTATGTAGTGTGGTTGTTCCCCATAAATAGGCGATAACGACGTATAAATGCCAAACAGGCGCTGCCCTAAGGGTTCTGCCTAGGGGCTATTTACTCTTTGTTACTCGGTTTTTACGTAGCCCACTAGGTTACAAACCTCGCGCCGCGATTAAACAGCCCCTAGATAGAACAAATTATAACCCTAAAAGGCCAACAGGCCCTAATTACAGTTGTGTAAATAATATTTTACGAATCGTGATGCTGGCCAATTTTAAGGGTAAAACACGCCCCTTGAAGCCGCGCACTTTTACTAACGCTTACACTGCCGTGATGCCAATCTGCCACTTTTGCAACAATGGCTAACCCTAAGCCATAACTTTTATCAGCACGGTTACGGTGGCTTTCTTCTCTAAAAAACGGGCTAAAAACGTTATTAAAGTTCTCTGGTGCGATACCTGGGCCATCATCTTCAACTGTAATATATAAATAATGCTCATCGCGCTTTGCACTGACATAGATAGTGTCTTTTGCAAAGTCGCAGGCATTGCCAATTAAATTACTAATAGCCCGAGCAAGCCAATGTAAGTCAGCAAAAACCATATCGTCACTACTGTTTAGTTGTATTTTAAGTTGGCTGGTTTCAACTTTAGGCGAAAGCTGAGTAAGTAAGTCTTCAAGATAGTGCGATAAATTAGTTTGCGAGTAGGTGAGCTGGTTGGCATTTTGCTCAAGGGTTGCAAAGGCTAAATAGCTTTTAAGCATCGATTCCATATGATCGAGATCGTTTTCCATACGCACAAGGTATTGCTTAACTTTAGGCATATCTGCGCTGTCGAGCGCAGCATCTAAGCCAAAGCGTAAACATGCGATAGGGGTTCTAATATCGTGCGATAAGCTCGACGCCATTAATTTGTTTTCCGCCACGAGCTTTTCTATTTGGCTAGCCATGCGGTTAAATGTAAGCTCAACATCTCTTATGTAGGTAAAGTGAGAGACCTTTATTCTCGCTTGTACATCACCTGCGGCAAACTTTTTAGCTGCATCGTTTAATACTGTTAAGCGTTTAGCAAGTGGGGCAATAATAAAGCCCATAAAAATGCAGAGCCCAGCATAAAACAACAAAGTTAAAATAATATCGTTGCGCTGATCTGTTTCAAAGCCTTTATCTAGGCGCATGGAAAGATGATAAGGCGACAATACTTCGCTACTGTAGAGCATATAAAAACCTTGCTGGTCTTCTAAAATAAGACCGCTTTGGGTATGCATTTGTAGTATTAATGACGGCGGCAGGGCTAGGGATTCATTATTTTTGTAATCAAGCTTTACATTAAAGTCGTTTGCCAATTGCTTTACATAAGCTGCGCGCTCTGAGGTCGCTACACTACTCAAATGTTTACTAAAGCCGTTGATCATTTGGCTTTGAAGGCTAAATTCATCATGCGGTGTTTGAGTTTGTTGGCTAAATGCATCGATTAGCCAGCCCAATACAACAATAGAAAGCAGCGCACTACCGAGTAGTGAAATGTAAAATTTTTTCATTTAAACCGCCACGGTTACTATTCCCACGCAGTGGCAACAAGTAAATAACCACGCCCCCAAATAGTTTTAATTTTTTCTGGGTTTTGCGGGTCATCATGAAACTTTTTGCGCAGCGCAGATATTAGTACATCAACACTTCTATCAAGCCCATCGTATTCACGGCCTTTGGTTGCTTTAAACACAGCATCACGCGAGACTACTTGGCCTGCATTACTGGCTAAATAGTGCAGTAGGAGGTACTCAGCACTAGAAATAGCCATATCTTGATTATTAAGCGTTACACTGCGTGATTGAGTATCAATACTGAGTGCGCCTACAGTAATCACACTCTCGTTAGTGGTTACTTTAGTCGGTTCGCTGGTAAGGCGCAGTGCTGCTTTTATACGGGCAAGTAATGCACGAGGGCGCACTGGCTTCATGATGTAATCACTCGCACCTACTTCTAAACCAATTACTTCATCCATTTCATCATCGCGGGCGGTCAGCATAATAATGGGCGCAGTGTAAAAGCTACGTAGCTCTCTGCACACACTTATACCGTCTTGGCCTGGCAACATAATGTCGAGCAACACTATGTTAGGGTTTAAGTTTTTTACCTGGCTTATTACTTCATCGCCGCGGTGGCAAACATGGGTGGTATAGCCTTGCTCGGTTAAGTACTCTGCAACCCATTGGGCTAAAGAGGTGTCATCTTCAACTAATAAAATAGTGCCGTAATTATCCATAAAGCTTCCTTAGTGCTAGTGGGTTGCCGTGTGTGGATTGAAACTCGCCCTTAAATAACCCTAAGGGCTGCATAGGTTTGGGATTTATGCTGCATTAGTGCCTATATAGGTAAACAACCACACTTTATAAGCGCTGACTTACTTAATTACCAAACACACATTGCTGTAAAATCAATCACGAAGGTCACACCTCTAATTAGAACAAGCGCCAGCGGCGTTTTTTTTGTCTATTTTGATAAACCCACTGCAGTTTAACCTCTGTTGTGGCAATAACTTGGGCTGTATTACTATCAAACAATTCAAAAGAAATACTTTGCTGGGAGTCGAAGGTATATTCAAATACGCCTTGTTGCTGCTTTAACCAGCATTGCATTATATATTTTGATGTTGCGTCTCTTAGGCAGTAATTACCAATAGTTGGTTGCTGCCAGCTAAGCGTTACATCAGCGTAGCAATTACGGCCCTCACGTAGTGCAACACAAGTGTCGGGCAGCGCAATTAATGGGGCCGTTTTATCTGTTGTTTTAGCAGATGAAATAGCAGGGAAGATCAATAATAAACAGATCCATCTAAAATACATAACGTAGGCCTACCTTGGCTTTATGTTGATACCCTTGAGAAATAATGGGGCTGTCGTCTATTTCTTTTGAAAACCACGTTGTTAACCAGCCAGACAAAAACACCCAATCTTGAGAAATAGGGTACTCAGCATGAAACTCAAACATAATACTGGTGCTGCCATTAGGGGTGTAAATAGGGCGATTAGCGGTGGCTTCGTCTGCATCTATACCAAAGTAATAGTTAGTAAAACTGCCCGAATAAGCGCTAATACCCACCCCAGATCTAAACTCCCAATTACGCCATGGCAAAATATGGCTAAAAAAGGTGTTAAACACCCAGCCATTATGTGTACCTGTAATATCATGTAAAAACTCAAACGAAATTTGCGAGTTTTCAAAGCGGCGCGTTAATCTTAGCCCAGCATCAAAATCGTAATTACGCGATTTTATACCCGCAAGCTCTTCTATTACACCGTGGTTGTAAAAACCTAAACCTTTGTCATCAAAGCCAGCCTGAGTATTGGTGCCTAATATATCCAAGCCCCAATCAAATTTATCTATAAGGCTGTAACCCACAACTAAGCCGCCGCTTAATTGGTTATGATCAAAGTCGAGATAAAAGTTTTCGTAGGAAATAGCCAGGCTTAAATCGAGTTCAATGCCATCGTCATAGGAATCAAGGCCAATTAGGTAAGAGTCTTCTACATAATAACCAGCCCCAGCGCTCCAATCCCACGCAAAGCCTTGGGTGGGCTCTAGCGTGTTATCAGCATAGTATCGATTGCTTGCCTGGCTTTGAAAGCTCAAAAAACTGGCGCAAAGCAATACGCTATTAATAAAAGTATGCTGTAAGAAAGCGTTTTTCATCCCTGGGGACCTAATTATTATTTGTTATTAAGCGTATTATATTGGTAAGTGAATCCTTGAATCTGTAAAAAAATGTAGTTTTTCACGTTATTGCACTTTTATTTTGTCAATTAAAATACTGCTTAAGTAATATTGCATCATAGGCGTTAAGGCACTCACCTCTGTACGCGTACATGGGCCTTGTAGTTTAGTTAAGCTGCTTAATTTAGTAATGGTTTTAAAGGGCGGTACAGTTACTTCCTTACCTGCGCGCGCTATACGGGCTTGCTCGGTATTTTGTTGATGTACAAATGTTGCCACTTCTAACTCATTAGTAATTTTTTGCTCTTGGGCAAAGCTAAACAATAAAGGCTCACGGTGGAAGCTTGCGCTGTCTATTGATGATTTTGCAAACCACACCACATCGCCAGAGGCGCGGTGCGTAATGCGCATGCTCACTTGCGCTAGTATGGTGGCGCATTGTTGAGTAGGGTATTGATGCGCTACTTTGGCAAATAAAGGGTACGGGTTTTCAGGTTGAGTTAACGCATATTTTGTATCGTCAGTAAATGCTAAATCTAACTGATGAATAGCTAACGTGTAGTCACTGTTTTTACTATCAATCACTTCTAAGCCTTTATCGTTCAAGGCTTGGGTTATTTGCTTTAATAGCGTGTCAGTTACGCTTGCTTTATCGGTTGTAATACGCACTGTTTGGCCGCGTGTTACTTTGTGCGCCGGTAACTGTACAGACTTAACTTTTGGCGATGCGTGCTCTGTTTTGTACTCAAGCTGGTAAGTTTCGCTCTTTAATGTTGGCTTTAACGGTAAAGCCAAAGGCTCGGCCGGCTGTTTGGTAATTGCACAACCTGCTGATAATAATATAAAAAGTGATACAACTATAAAACGCATAAATACTTAACATCCACTTAAAAAGCCAATAATCGCAACATTGTACGTTAGTCCTATCAAAACTTCATGATATTATGCACATAGATGTAGTTAAAAAAGAATAAATTTGTAACGAATGAAGTATCTCACTAATTTTATGTATGTTTGGGTCGCTATTTGTCTATCTTTACCGCTTCAGGCAATAGCTAAAGCAGACTCAAGCTGGGATGGATTCGTAAAACAGTATGGACGCTACGCAGAAAAAAAACTCAACAGTAAAGGTATTCCTGGCGCTGCGCTTTCGATAGTGAGTATTGGTAACGCTGATTATATCCACACCATGGGCCGCACTAAGGCAAGAAGTGGCACACAGGTTAACCGCCACACCCGCTTTAGGTTAGCTTCTGTGTCAAAAACATTTGCAGGGTCGTTAACTGCAAAGCTTGCAAGTGAAGGGGTAATAGATTTATTTAAACCGGTAAGTGAGTATATACCTGCCTTTAAAGGCACGGTTTATAAAGATAATTTAAAAGTGTTTCACTTATTAAGCCACTCCAGCGGTTTGGTTCCTAATGCGTATGACAATTTAATCGAATCAAGAATGAATTACCCCGATATTGTCGAAAAGCTATTAACAGTAAAGCCCATTTGCGAACCAGGCCAATGCTATGGCTATCAAAATGTGATGTTTAGTTTAATTGATGATGTCATTTACAGCAGTACCAATAAAAAATATGACCAGTGGCTGCAAGAGGGAATTTTTACACCATTAAAAATGAGCGATACCAGCTTAGGCTACGATGCAATGGTGCAGGATAAAAATTATGCGCTGCCGCACGTTAGAGGCAAAAAACGTTGGTACACAGCCAAGCTGAAAAAAAACTATTATAAAGTCGGCCCTGCTGCGGGCGTAAATGCAAGTGCCACCGATATGGCAAAATGGTTAAATGCGCAATTAGGGCAAAACCTAGATGTACTTTCTTTAGATGCACTTGCTACACAAACACGTCCTTATACACTTACAAAAAAAGAGCGTTATAGACGAGTATGGAAAAAGGAATTAGAACAAGCTTATTATGGATTAGGCTGGCGTGTTTATAACTATAACGATGAAACGCTTTATTATCATAGTGGCTGGGTGCAAGGCTATCGCAGTGACTTAGTGGTTATACCGCATTTAAATGTGGGTTTTAGCTTGATTGTTAACGCGGAAACAGGCGTGATAAATGAATTAACTACTGAATTTTTAGACCGTTTATTAAAATACAAACGCACTAAATAAAACAGGCCTAAAATTGCCTAAAAAGCGCCGTGCTTTAAATTTATTGTTTAAAGGTAAAAAGCATAAATAAGTACATATAATAAAAAAACCAGCTTAATGCTGGTTTTTTATAAAAAGCTCACTGCACAATTAACTTATGCGCGTGGTAATTGAATCTTTTTTTCTGCACTTTGACGATACAATACAACAGTGTGACCTATTGTTTGTAGCTTAGTAGCGCCGGTTTCACGAACGATTGCATCAAAAATAAGTGCTTTTGTTTCACGATCGTCAGTAGGTACTTTTACTTTAATCAATTCGTGAATTTCTAATGCACTTTGAATTTCCACTACTACGCCCTCGGTTAAACCGTTAGAACCTAGTAAAACTACAGGCTTAAGGCTATGCGCCTGACCTTTTAAAAACTGCTTTTGTTTGTTTGATAATGTCATGTTTATACAAATTTTGCTGAATATGGCTTGAATTAAGGGTATTCTAACGCCATCTAAAGAATATTACTAATTAGTTGCGTGTTAATTTATGACAAATAAAAAACATTCAGCCAGTTCAAAGCGATGGCTGAAAGAACATTTTGATGATCAATATGTTCAGCAAGCGCAAAAAAAAGGCTGGCGTTCTCGAGCTGTTTTCAAATTAGATGAGATCCAAAATAAAGATAAACTGCTTCGCCCTGGTATGACCGTTGTTGATTTAGGTGCTGCACCTGGCAGCTGGTCACAATACTTAGCCGAGAAAGTATCTGATAAAGGTCAGGTTGTTGCGTGTGACATATTACCTATGGACTCACTTGCGGGGGTTGACTTTTTACAAGGCGATTTTCGTGAAGAAGCCGTACTTGATGCATTGTTAAAACGCATTGATGGTAAAAATGTTGATGTGGTACTCTCTGACATGGCGCCAAATATGAGCGGTAATAACTCGGTAGATCAAGCGGGTAGCATGTATTTGGTAGAATTAGCACTTGATATGTGTCATCAAGTATTAAAGAAAAATGGTGCATTTGTTGTTAAAGTGTTTCAAGGTGAAGGCTTTGATCAATACTTGCAAGACGTTCGTAATAGTTTTAAAGCAGTGAAAATACGCAAACCTGATGCCTCACGTGCCCGTTCTCGGGAAGTATATATAGTAGCGACCGGCTACAAACTGTAGTACAGTTGCTTGGCGTTTAGTTGAATTTAAATTAATTGGATACAAGAGGTTAACCCCTTGAGCGATATGGCGAAAAATCTAATACTCTGGCTGGTTATTGCAGTTGTGCTAATGTCAGTATTTCAGAGCTTTAATGGCGGCGATCAAGTTGATCGTCAAACAAGTTACACTCAATTTGTAAAAGACGTGCGTAGCGGCTCTTTACAAGAAGTTATTATTGACCGTGGAACGGGTAATATTACAGGTACTAAAAGCAGTGGTGAGCGTTTTCAAACCACAATGCCAATGTACGATGAAGATTTAATTAATGATTTACTTAAAAATGATGTAAATGTGAAAGGCGTTCAGCCTGAAGAACAATCGTTTTTAGCAAGTATTTTTATCTCTTGGTTCCCAATGTTGCTGCTTATAGGGGTATGGATATTCTTCATGCGTCAAATGCAAGGCGGTGGCGGTAAAGGCGCAATGTCGTTTGGTAAAAGCAAAGCGCGCCTGATGAGCGAAGACCAAGTTAAAACAACTTTTGCTGATGTAGCAGGTTGTGATGAAGCAAAAGACGACGTAACAGAGTTAGTAGACTTTTTACGTGACCCTTCTAAGTTCCAAAAACTTGGTGGTAGTATTCCTAAGGGCGTACTAATGGTGGGTCCTCCTGGTAC